>NZ_VRUX01000794.1:0-1588 GCF_008039885.1 Methylobacterium sp. WL103 | reverse complement strand
CATCGGCCCCTCCGACGCCCTGCTCGCCCTGCGCAGCGCCTACGGGGCCGCGGCGCGCTGATCGACCCCGCGCCGCGCGCTCAGCGCAGGAGCGCGTCGAGCCCGAAGCCGCCGAAGACCACGAAGGCGAGGGTCATCAGGAACTTGAGGTCGTCGAACGTTTCGGTCATGGCCGTCGCCTGATGGTGTCTCGGGAAGGGGCCGGACGTCGCCCGGTCGCCCCACCATCCGTCGTCCGGCGCATTCGAGCGAATCGTTTCAGGCTTTCTTAACCGGCCCTCCCGGATTTCCCGGAAACGCGCTTCACGCTTCGTTAAGACCACACGCGAAGCCCGCGCCGGCGGTAACCATGCCCTCGGCGCAGCCGCGGATCGGAACCCGGGCGCGCCCGGACCGTTGTGCGGGCGGAACACCGGCCCGCGCCCTTTCCGGCGAACGGGCCTTTTGCCTGGACGACCCGTCGCCCGGCGGCCCGTCCGATCGGAGCCCCCGTAATGCGCAACCTTCTCCTCACCCTCATCGTGCTCGCCGGCGGCTTCGTTCTCGTCGCGATGTACGTCGCGCCGACCCAGCCCGGCCTGCGCGCCTGGTACCGCGACAACGCCTGCGTACACCTCGACAAGGTCAGCCCGCAGATCTGCGCGCCGCTCCGCCAGGCCGAGGGCACCGACAAGGTCTGAGCGGGCCGTGTCGGCCCTGCGCCGCGCCGTGGACTGGACGTTCCGCGACCGGCGAACCGGCGCGTTCGTGATTGGACAATGGCCCAATCTCCCGCTCTGGTTGTTTCTCGGGTTCTCGATCGTGCGCTGGGTCCTCGTTCCGCAAGGTCGGCCGGACTTCTGGTTGCGGATCGGGGCGGTTGCGGCGCTCGGGTGGTGGGCCGCCGACGAAGTTCTGCGCGGGGTGAACCCCTGGCGGCGCATCCTCGGAGCGGCTGCCTTGGTCTGGTTGGCGGTGTCGACGACGCTGGCGTGATGGCGTCGCGCCGCATGGGACGTCGAGGTGCCTCGGATCACCGATCGTATTTTCTACGCATGGTTGAAACTAGTCGTTGCGCATGCAACGATTTGCGTGAATACCGATTTGACCAACCGGTTCGCTCGCATACACGTGCCGGGCCGACCGCAGACAGGTAGACTGGACGGCACGAACCGATGACGGACCCGGCAACCTCGCGTCTGATGCAGGATGGCTCGCGTTCGGCGGCCAGCCAGCAGATCCTGGGCAAGATCGCTACCGTGCTCGCGATCCCGGTCTCGGACTTCTACCGGCACGAGCCACCGGTCTCGGACGCACTGACTCCCAATACTGCCGAATGCGATGCGATGCTGGCGGCGTTCCTGCGGGTCGGGGACCCGGAGGTACGAGCCCGCATCGTCGAGATGATGCGGGCCTATTCGGACAACTGATACCAAATCTCATGGTTCATAACCCATGAGGCGCGGCGGACGACCACCGCCTCGCAGTCGCGGGGGTCGAACCTCGCTGAGCCGGGCTCACCGAGGTTGGTTCTGACGCTTCCGTCAGAGTTCCGCCGAGTCGCGGGACAGCTCGCCGCGCAGGCGCCGGGCCGCCTCCAGCAACGCGC
>NZ_VRUX01000793.1:0-1589 GCF_008039885.1 Methylobacterium sp. WL103 | reverse complement strand
GGCTGATGCTGGCCGGCGCCGACGGCCGCAGCCGCGCGATCCTGCTGACCTCGGGGGCGCCGGGCGAGGGCAAGTCCTTCACCACCCTCGCGCTGGCCCAGCTCAACGCGGCGAGCGGACGCCGGGTGCTCGTGATCGAGGGCGACCTGCGCCGCCCGGTCTTCGAGGCCGCCCTGGACCTGCCCGCCGGCCCCGGCCTCGCCGGCATCCTGCGCGGCGAGGCCCTGCCGCGGGAGGCCGTGATCGCGACCGCGACGCAAAACCTCGATGCCATCCCCGCCGGCACGCCGACCACGGATTCGACGGAGCTGCTGATGGGCGCGCGCATGACCGAGCTGCTGGTCTGGGCGCGCAAGTACGACCTCGTGCTGATCGACAGCCCGCCGGCCGCGATCCTGATGGACGCCCAGATCCTGGCGCGGCAGGTCGACGGCGTCCTGTGCTGCACCCGCTGGGGCCGCTCGCAGGTCTCGGCGATCAGCGCCACCGTCGCGGGCCTGCGCGAGGCCGGCGGCGACGTGTTCGGGCTCGCGATCACGATGGTGCGTCCCGACGACCACCCGTTCTACGACACCGGGCACGAGCCGGCGCGCCGCTACCTCGGAGCCGCGTGATGCGCCGCCCGCGGGTCGTGTTCGTCAGCCACACCGGCACGATGTCGGGCGCCGAGATGGTCCTGTGCGACGCCGTCGCCCCCTGGCGCGGCGCGACCGCCTTCCTGTTCGAGGACGGGCCGCTCGGGCCGGCCTTGCAGGAGCGGGGGCTGACGCTCGTGCATGCGCGCCACGGGGCCGGGCTGTCGGCGCTCCGCCGCGACGGCTCGCTCTGGCGGTCGATCCCGCTCGCCGGCAGGCTCCTGGCGACGGTCCTCGCGCTGGCGCGATGCGCCAAGTCCCACGACGTGGTCTACGCCAACTCGCAGAAGGCCTTCGTCCTTTCGGCGCTCGCCACCGCGCTGGTGCGCCGCCCCCTGGTCTGGCACCTGCACGACATCCTCGATCCCGCGCATTTCGGGGCGGCGCAGCGCGGGCTCCAGGTCCGCCTCGCCAACGCCCGCGCGACCCGCGTCGTGGTGCCCTCCACCGCCGCGGCGGACGCCTTCGTCGCATCGGGCGGGCGCCGGGACCTCGTCGAGGTGGTGCCCAACGGCCTCGACCTCGACGGCGACCCCGGCGACCCGGCCGACCTGCGCCGGAGCCTCGGGCTGCCGGACGGGCCGCTGGTCGGCGTGTTCAGCCGGCTCGCCCCGTGGAAGGGGCAGCACGTGGTGCTCGAAGCCCTGGCCCGTTCGCCCGGCACCGCCTGCCTCGTCGCCGGCACCGCCCTGTTCGGCGAGGACGCCTACGCGGCCGGCCTGCATGCGCTGGCGGCCGAGCGCGGTCTCGCCGACCGCGTCCACTTCCTCGGCCAGCGCGAGGACGTGCCGCGCCTGATGCGGGCGGTGGACGTGGTGGTCCACCCCTCCACCGCCCCCGAGCCGTTCGGGCGCACCCTGGTCGAGGCGATGCTGGTCGGCACGCCGGTGATCGCCACCGACGCGGGCGCCGCGGCCGAGATCCTCGACCGGGGCGCGGCGGGAACCCTGGTGC
>NZ_VRUX01000792.1:0-1589 GCF_008039885.1 Methylobacterium sp. WL103 | reverse complement strand
CCATCGCCCGGGCGGTGCGGGCCGTCGACCGCGACTTCGCGCTGCTCGCCATCGCCCTCACCGCGCAGGTGCCGGCCGGCGAGGCGGCGGGCCTCGAGATCCACCAGGAGATCTTCGCCGACCGCGGCTACACAGAGGACGGGCAGCTCATCGCCCGCGGCCAACCCGGCGCAATGATCGAGAGCGCGGAGGAGGCGGCGAGCCGCGTCCTCGCGATGGTGGAATCCGGCGCGATCGTGACGGCGCAGGGCACCCGCCTGCCGACGCCGATCCGCTCGGTCTGCGTCCACGGCGATTCCGCCGATGCGGTCGCCACCGCCCGCGCCGTGCGGGAAAAGCTCGAAGGCGCCGGCATCCGGCTCGCCTCGTTCCGGGCCTGAGGCGGTGGAGCAGACCCTACGCCTGCTCGATGCCGGGGAGGCGGCCCTCGTCGCCGAGTTCGGAAGCACCGTCGACCCGGCGATCAACGACCGGGTCCTGGCGCTCGACGCGGCGTTGCGCGCCGACCCGCCCGAAGGCGTCCGCGAGACCGTGCCGACCTACCGCTCGCTGATGATCCACTACGATCCGCTGGTGCTGAGCCGCGAGGCACTGGCTGGGCGCGTCATGGCGCTCGCCGACGGCGCGAACGCGAGCCGGGCAGCGCCGACCCTGTGGACGCTGCCCTGCTGCTACGCCGAGACCAGCGACGGCGAGCCCTGCGGCGAGGACGTCGCCGCCATCGCCGCGCTCACCGGCCTCTCGCCGGAGCGGGTGGCCGCGTTGCATGCGGGTGCCACCTACCGGGTCTACATGTACGGGTTCGCGCCGGGCTTCGCCTATCTCGGCGGCCTGCCGAAGGCGCTCGCGGTGCCGCGCCGAGCCAAGCCCCGGCCGCCGCATCCGGCCAACGCCCTGCTGGTCGGCGGCGGCCTGGCCGCGGTCGGGACCGTGCCGATGCCGACCGGCTGGTACGTGATCGCGCGGACGCCCGCCCGCCTCTACGCGCCGGAGCGCGACGAGACCTTCCCGGTCGCGGCCGGCGACCGCATCCGCTTCGAGCCGGTCGACGCCGTGACCTATGCCGCCCTGGAACGACGCGCCGCCGCGGGCGAGGTCGTGGCCCGGCGCGAGTCCTTCGCCGAGGAGGCCACGCCGTGAGCCCGCACCTCGCGATCCTCGCCGCCGGCCCGAGCGTCACGCTCCAGGATGCCGGCCGCCACGGATACCTGCGCTACGGCATCACCGCCGCCGGGCCGATGGACCCGCTCGCCTTCGCCACCGCCAACCGCGCCGCCGGCAACCCGGAAGGCGCGACCGCGATCGAGGTCTCGACCGGCGGCATCACCGTCGCGGCGGAGGGCGGTCCACTCGGCCTCGTCCTGGCGAGCACGGGCTTTCGCGTCGCCCTCGACGGTCAGGCGCTTCCGGCGTCCGTCGCGCTGACCTTGGAGCCGGGCCGGACGCTCGCCGTGCGGGCGGGCGCGGCCGGCGCCTGGTGCTACATCGCCGTATGCGGCCGGGTCGCCGTCGCGCCGACGCTCGGCTCGACCGCGACCCACACCCGGTCCGGCCTCGGCGGGCTCGACGGGCGTGCGCTCGCGGCCGGC
>NZ_VRUX01000791.1:0-1592 GCF_008039885.1 Methylobacterium sp. WL103 | reverse complement strand
GAGGCGGCGATCGCCAGCACCGTCGGCGGCAGGGACGCCGCGGACGCGAGTATCGCCGTCGCCGGGCTGCGCCCGAGCCATTCGGTGCCGATCGGGCGGCGGCGGATCACCGGGACCTGCGCCATGATGCGCAGTTGCGTGCAGATCTCGCCGGCCACCGCGTCATAGCCGGCATGGGTCGTCGCCACCGGCTTCTCGACCACCGAGAGCGCGCCGGCCCGCAGGGCGTTCATCGAGATGCGCAGCGAGGAATCCTCGACCGCGTCGGCGATCACCACGATCGGCGTCGGGTGCTCGGACATGATGCGACGGGTGGTCTCCAGCCCGTCGATGCCGGGCAGCCGGATGTCCATCGAGATCACGTCGGGCCGGACGCTGTCGATCGCGGACAGGGCCTCCTCCCCCGACGCGACGGCGGCGACGCAGGCCAGGCGCGGATCGCGCGAGAGGATGTGGCGCAGCAGCTCGCGCACCACCAAGCTGTCCTCGACGAGCATGACGCGGACCGGATCGCTCACAGCAGCTGCCCGATCGTGTCGAGGAGCTGGCGCTGGTCGAACTTCTGCTTGGTCAGGTAGGCGTCGGCGCCGAGATCGAGGCCTCGGGCGACGTCAGCCGCGTCGCCGCGCGAGGTCATCAGCACCACCGGCAGGCGTGCGAACCGGCTCTCGGCACGGATCGCGCCGAGCAGGCCGAAGCCGTCGAGCCGCGGCATCTCCACGTCGGCGAGCACGAGGTCGAAGACCTCGATGTCGGCGTGCAGGCGGTCGAGGGCGTCCTGCCCGTCGACGCACACGACCACGCGATAGCCGGCGGCTTCCAAGATGCCCTTCTCCAAGGTGCGGGTGGTGATCGAGTCATCGACGACGAGAATGGTCGCGCGGTGTTTCGAACGTGGCGCCTCCCCCAACGTTCCGCCGGGTCCTGCGGCGGAGTCGACCGGCGACGCCACCGCGCCGACGAGGCCCGCCCGGACGGCGAGCCCGTCGGGATCGAGCACCAGGGCCGGCACGTCGCCGGGCAGCACGACGGTGCCGGCGACGAGGCCGGAATCACCGCCGACCGGCGGGGCCGGCAGCACGAGGAGCGTGCGTACGTCGCGGAGCGCGTCGACGGACAGCGCGAACCGGCGCCCGCCGGCCCGCACCAGGATCGCGGTGAGGTGCGGGCTCGCGGACGCGCCGCCGCCGAGGATCTCACCCAGCGCGACGATCGGGAAGGTCTCCTCGGTACCGGAGGGGTTCGGGACCCGCAGCACCGGGCGGCCCATCGCCCGGGGCAGGGTGGACTGGTGGAGTCGCAGCAGGCGCTCCACCGCGGCTCCGGGCAGCGCATAGGTCGCCCCGCCCGCCTCGACGAGGAGCATCGCGCGGCGTGCCGCCGAGAGCGGTGCGGCGATCGTGAGGACGCTGCCCCAGGGCTCGCGGGCTTCGAGCCGGACGACGCCCTGCAGCGCGCGGGCGGCGTCGGCGACCACCGAGAGGCCGAAGCCGCGACCGGACAGGGCGTCCACCGCGCCGGCGGTCGAGAAGCCCGGCTCGAACACCAGGGCCAGGAGCGTCTGCGCGTCGGCCGGGTCCTCGGGCCGGAGC
>NZ_VRUX01000790.1:0-1594 GCF_008039885.1 Methylobacterium sp. WL103 | reverse complement strand
CCGCTCGCCCCGATCGCGCCGCTGCACCAGGCCGCCTGCCTCGCGCGTCAGCCGGGCTCGGGCCATTCCCTCGCGCCCGCCGCCGAGCAGGTGGCGGCATGAGCGGACCCATGAACGCGAATCCGAACGCCCCCGCCGTCGAGCTCGTCGACCTCAAGGTCGGCTTCGGCAAGGTCGAGGTGGTCGACGGCGTCGACCTCCGGCTCGAGCGCGGCCAGGCCATGGCGCTGATCGGCGAATCGGGCTCGGGCAAGAGCGTGACGCTGCGCGCGATCCTGCGCCTCTTCCCGGAAGGCCGCAGCCGCACCCGCGGCAAGATCGCGGTGGCGGGCCGCGACGTGCTCGCCCTGTCGAAGCGCGAGCTGGCGGATTTCCGCGGGCACGTCGCCGCGATGATCTTCCAAGAGCCGCTGCTCGCCTTCGATCCGGTCTACACCGTCGGCCGCCAGATCACGGAGGCGATCCGCCGGCACGAGAAGATCGACGCGGCCGGCGCCCGGCAGCGGGCGCTCGCGCTGTTCGAGCGCGTCCGCATCCCGAGCCCGGAACGGCGCCTCGACGCCTACCCGCACGAGATGTCGGGCGGCATGCGCCAGCGCGCGATGATCGCGCTCGCGCTCGCCTGCCGGCCGCAGGTGCTGCTCGCCGACGAGCCGACCACGGCGCTCGACGCCACGGTGCAGATCCAGATCCTGCTGCTGCTGCGCGAATTGCAGCGCGACCTCGGCCTGTCGATCATCCTGGTGACCCACGATCTCGGCGCGGGTTTGGTTCTCGGCGCCGGTGGCGCCGGACGCCTTCGCCCTCGGGCGCCCGGCCGCCGACGCGTTCCCGTATGCGATCTTCGGGCGCCTGCTCCAGACCGAGTGGCGCGACGGCGCCCCGCCGCCTCATCCCCTCGGCGATCCGCGGCTGCGCGCCGCCACCGCCGCCTACCTCGCCGCCACCCGCGGCGTCGCCTGCACGGCCGACGCGGTGATCGTCACCGCCGGCATCCGCCAGAGCTTGCGGCTGCTGGCGCAACTGCTGCTCGATCCGGGCGAGACGGCGCTGGTCGAAGATCCGGGGTTTCCCGGCATCGCCCTGGCGCTGGCGGAAGCGGGCCTGCGCCCCGTGCCCGTGCCGGTCGGACCCGGCGGCCTCGCGATCGACCGGGCGGGGGCCGCCCTGGGCGCGCGCCTCGCCGTGGTGACGCCGGCGCATCACTATCCGCTGGGCCACGCCATGAGCCTGGAGAACCGGCTGGCGCTGCTCGCCTGGGCCGAGGCGGCAAACGCCTGGATCGTCGAGGACGATTACGGCGGCGAGTACCGCTATGCCGGCCGGCCGCCGCCGCCGCTGCGCGCCCTCGACCGGACCGGACGGGTGATCTACGCCGGCAGCTTCTCCAAGGTGCTGCTGCCGGCGCTGCAGCTGAGCTACCTCGTGCTGCCGCAGGGGCTCGCCGGACCGGTCCAGCGGGCGCTGGCGGAGACCGGCCCGGCGCCCTCCGGCCTCGGCCAGGGGGCGCTCGCCCGCTTCATCGACGAGGGCCATCTCGGCCGCCACCTGCGCCGCACGCGAAAGCTCCATGCCGGGCGGCAGGCCGCCCTGC
>NZ_VRUX01000078.1:0-12288 GCF_008039885.1 Methylobacterium sp. WL103 | reverse complement strand
TCGCACCGTCGAACGTCTCGCGGCTGCAGGCCGAGCGCGCCGCGCTGCCGGCGGGCGATCCGCGCATCGGCGAGCTCGATTCCGCCATTGCCGCCGAGGGCCGGGGCCAGACGGCGGACCCGTATCGCAGCGCGACCGATCAGGCGCTCGCCTCCCGACATGCGGACATTGTGAAGGCCGGCGCCACCGCGGACACGATGTCGACGAACCTCAATCGCCTCGAAGGGCTGCTGCAGGACGTGCCGACCGGTGCGCTGGCCGAGCGCAAGCTGCAGGTCGCGCGGTATGCGCAGGATCTCGGCCTCGGCGACGTCGCCAACTCGCTCACCGGCGGGAAGCTCGACGAGGCGCAGGCGGCCAACGCGATCGTGCAGCGGCTCGCACCCGGACTGCGGGTGCCGGGGTCCGGCGCGCAGTCCGATCGCGAGCTGACGAACTTCCTGGCGTCGCTGCCCTCGCTGCAGAACACGCCCGGCGGCAACCGCATCATCCTCGGCACGCTGCGCCAGGCGGCGCAGCAACAGCGGCAGGCCGCGGACATCGCGCGCCAAGCGCAGGCCGGCACGCTCGACAAGTTCGAGGCGGAGCGGCGTATCGCGGCGCTCGCCTCGCCTTTCGCACAGTTCGCGGACGCAGGCGGCTCCGTTCCGGCCTCACCCGGAGCGCCTGCCGCGGCAGCGCCGGCGTCCGGGCCGGCGCCGACCGCAGCAGGACCAACCGCGACCGCGCCAAGCGCCGCGGCCGTGGCGCATCTCAAGGCCAATCGCGCGCTGGCTTCCGACTTCGACGCGAAGTTCGGGGCGGGCGCCGCGGCGGCCGTGCTCGGAGGACAGTAATTGGCCAATCCGTTCGATCAGTTCGACGCGCCGCACGCGGCCAACCCGTTCGATCAGTTCGATGCTCCGGCCATGCCGGCGCCGGACAAAACGTCCGTCGCGCTCGACGTGGCGAAGGCCGCCCCGATCGGCGTTGCCAAGGGCGCGATCGGCCTGGCCGGGCTTCCGGGCGACGTCCAGGAGATGGGCAACAGCCTCGTCGACCGGATCATGCTCGGCGCCGGGCACAAGGTCATGGATTGGACCGGCTACGGGCCGCAGGCCGGGACGCCGGAGCGCGAGCGTTTCGACCGGCTCTATACCGGCATCGGTTCGAGCGGCAGCGTCGTCGGCTCGGCTGACATACGCCGTGGCGTCGAGGCCGTGACCGGCCCGCTGTACGAGCCGAAGACCGTCCCGGGCCAGTATGCCCAGACCGTCGGCGAGTTCGCACCCGCGGCTGCGATCGGCCCGGGCGGGCTGGTGCGCAAGGTCATGGAAACGGTCGTGCCGGCGACGCTGTCGGAGACGGCGGGTCAGACGACGCACGGCACGAAGGCGGAGCCGGCCGCGCGCCTGATCGCGGCGATCATGGGCAACGTCGGAACGGCCGCGGTCGCGGCGCGCGCCGATGCGCCGGCCCGGGCGATCAACACCGCCGCTGGCCGCGTGACGCCGGCGCAGTTCGATGCGGCGCAGTCGATCGCCGACACGGGCCAGCGCATCGGCGTGCCGCTGACCGGCGCCGAAGCGATCCAGCACGCCACCGGCAACGGCACCAAGCTCGCTGACGTGCAACGCTTCGTCGAAGGCTCGCCGCAGAGCGTCGCGCTGTCCGAGATGATGGCCGCGCGCCCAGGGCAGATGCGAACTGCCACAGGTCGCGCCCTCGATACCGTCGCGCCGCAGAGCGTCGAACCCTCGACGCTCGGGCCGCTCGTCGCCGACGCGGCGCATCGGTCGATCGCGAATTCGCCGGAGGGCCAAGCCCTCGCCGCGAGCGTTCGCGAGGTCGGTCCGCGGGCGACGCCGGCGGAGGTCGGTCCCGAGATCCAGAATGGCCTGCACGCGACCTATCAGGGTCGCGAGGGCATGCGCGCCGCCTTGGCGGACAGCGACTATGCTGCTGCGCGCGAGGCGCCGGAGACCATCGGTATCGATCGGACCGTGAGCGTCGAGCGCGCCGGCAAACCCATCGTGACATACCCGCGGTTCGAGCGGCCGCAGTTCACCGATGCCGCGCCGCGCCCGCTCGAACGGCTGGATCGCCCGGCGGCGTCCGCGGACGGCGCCGGGCCGGACAGCCTCGCCCGCTTCATCGCCCGCAACGGTGGTCTCGAACTGACCGGCGATCTTCGGAGCCAGGACTTCCACCGCTTCAACATCCCGGGCGCTGGCACGGTCGCGCGCGAGGGTGGCAAGCCGCTGGATAGCTTCTGGCGCGAGCACCTGATCGAGCACGGCTATCTTCGCCCCGATGCCGACGGTGGCATGGCGCGAGACATCCGGGCTGAGCTGATGCGCAAGCTCGCGAACGAGCGCCGCGGCGTGCCGTCGTTCCCGATCGGTGCCGAGCGCGCGGTGACGGCCGATCGCGTCCGGCCGGGCCAGGTCGCGGACGACTACGCCGCGTCGCTGTCGCTCGCCGAGAGCCGACTGAACGAGGATCTCGCCCGCGCCGGCGTCGACCCGGGCAGCGTGCATCCGGACATCCGCAATCGTACCATCGGCGCGCTGATGCGCGGCGAACATGCCGACCCGCTCGACGCCTACGAGCGCACGGTCGGGGCGATGAAGGGGCCGCTCGAGCCATACGTGAAGAGCACGACGGTGCGCGAGGACATCCCGGCGCCGCGCTTCGGCCAGGCCAACCCGACCGACGTCGTGGCGCATATCGACGATGCGATGCGCACGGCGAAGGGCTCGGTCGCCGATGCGCTCGGCACGGCACGCGGGATGCTGTTCTCGCGCCCCGGCACGGGACAGCCGGCGGAACTCGACCTGTCGGTGGCGGGCCTGCAGAACGCCCGGGCGCAGGTCGGCACGATGATCAACGCGGCGATGCGCGGCGGCGATCGTCCGACGGCCGCGGCGCTCGAGCAGGTCCAGAGCCGCCTCGACACGGCGCTCGGCTCGGTGCCGGAACATGCACAGGCGACGCGCAACTTCGCGGCGGCGAGCGAGCCGTTGCGGCCGTTCGACAACCCGGCGCTGGCCAAGGTGATCGACCGCGACGAGTACGGCCGCGCCTTCACGCTGCCGCCGGAGCGCTCGGCGCCGACGATCGAGGCCGGCGGACCGACGGCGGTGCGCACCTTCAACGACGTCGCGCCGCCGGAGGCGCGAACCGGCTTCCAGAACTACCTCGGCACCAAGCTCCTCGACGCGGCGACGGACGCGCGCGGCACGGTCTCGGGCGATGCGCTGATGCTCGGGATGCGGGGCAGCGCCGACGTGCTCGACATGGTGCCGGGCCTGCGGGAGCGGCTGACCGGCGTGCGCCGGGCCGATGCCGCGCTGGCGCCACAGCGTCGCGGAGCCATCGGCGAATTGTCCCGAGCCTCGTCGACGGAAGCTGCCGGCGACATGGTGCTGCCGGCCAAGCCACGGGTTGGTGGGGAACGCGAGCTCGTCGACCTCATCATGCGGACAGCGCGCGAGGAACCGCAAGGTACCGCGCAGCTGGTTCGGCAGCGGCTCGCGGACCAGGCCGATACCAGCATGGGCCGGCTCGTCGGTGGCGAGGCGCAGGGCGGAGGCGCGCGGTTCGCCAAGGATGTCGCCGGGACGCGCCAGCAGGCGAGGAACCTCGACGCAGTGCTCGGCGCCCTGCCGGACAGTCCGCAGGCGCGTCGCGCGGTCGGCGATCTCGTCGAAGCGTTCCGCGCTACCGGCACACGCAAGCCGCAAGGCAGCCCGACGGACTTCAATACGCAGTACCGGGCGGAGATCGGCGGCGAGACGCTGCCGCAGCAGGGCCTGACCGCGTTGAAGACCCAAGGCCGGTCGCTGCTGGCGAACGTCGGCGACGCTTCGCGCCGGGCCTATCTCGGCCGCAACAACGCGGCCCTGGCCGAGACGTTCGCGGCGCCGGACAGCGTCCAACGCATCCGCGACATCATCATGCGAGGTGCCGAGACGCCATTCACCGATGCGGCTCTGAAATCGCTGATCATGGGTCCGTCGGCTTCGGCGGGACGATAACCTACACGCTCCACCGCCTCGCTGCCGCCAGCTACGACCTCGTGCTCGACGGCGTCATAGTCGGGAGTGTGGTTCGCGAAGTGCCGGCCGACAGCGGGCGTCGCGCCCGGTATGCCAAGCTGCTCGAAAACCTGTCACCGGATCGCCACCCGCGCCCGTTCAGCGAGATCGAACATGCCTTCCCGACGCTGGACGCAGCGACGGCGTAGCTCGGCGGCACAGTGGTATTGGAGCGCCTCGAAGCGGCGTAACGAACCGGCCGCCATACGACACCTACACAGCTGGCGTCCCCTGAATTGAAGGGCAGCCCTCGCCGAGCGTGTGCCAAGCCTATGAGCGAAGGTTACCCTTCAATCCCGCTCATTTATTGATATAATGTTCCTCAAACGTTCCAATTTCGAAATCCGGCGATTGCGTTCGTCGGACAGGGTTCATGAAAGCTCCTAATGACTGCCCACACCTTTCTGTTTATACCAGGCACCCGAGCAACGGGGTCAGACGGCGGGCCAATGCCTTCAGATCAAGCCCCAAAGGTGAAACGCGGGCTGGGTTTCGCACGCTTCGTGCTCGTCGTATCCAGCCTGAGCCCTCTATTTTTATTGTGGGCGATCCGTGGGACTGCCACTCTCAGTGATGCATACTGGATTCCATCCTGCATAACCTTATTTCTAATACTGAATCTTTTTTTATGGTTGCTTGTGCGGCGGGCGAGGCAGTCTGATAACAGACAAACATTTAAAATAAGCTCGGCACGTGATCAACGAGAGCACTTGCTCGTGTATCTATTTGCCATGTTAATACCTCTATATGATGCGAATATGGGAAGCCCGCGCGATCTGTGCGCTGTTGCTTCAGCCTTTTTGTTTGTAGCATTTTTATTTTGGCACTTAAAACTTCACTACATGAATATTATATTTGCTATTAAAGGCTATCATATCTTCACCTGTGAAGTTCAATCCGCTACCGTATCGCCCGACCGAGACTCGCCAGCCTTCACGACCTATGCTGTTATCTCGCGACGTCACCGTCTCGAAGAAGGCATGACGGTCTCCGGCCTACGGCTAGGAGGCAATGTGGTTGTGGATGTCGATAGATATGATCGAGCAAGAATTTGATCAATCGTCAATAATATCAATCCAGTTTGGCGTCACTTTCACTAACGGCGCGAGTTATTTGGTGGCCGTTGACAAATCTGTTGATGGTGCATTTAGAGATATGCTTTCAAGAACAAGCGCTGGTATCATTTCGCGTGAAGGTGACTGGGAAGAATACTCTCTGTCGCAATCTTACGGTGACACGGAGCGTGTATATATCACTAAGTCAGATCCGATATTTAAAGTTTTATCCGATTTATACGAAATTTAAGCCTATGAAAATATAGGTAATTTGATAGATCATGCAAACAATGTCGATTATTATTTTGTAATTTTTCATGATAGTCACAAACGCAAGTCCATAGGACTACGCCGGGCGGCGCAATTAAAAGCCACTCTCAAGGCCCGCAACAGACTTATGCAGCTCATCGATGACACGATGATCCTGATCGAGCACCCCGTATTCCGATTAGATAATTCCTTTGACGGCCTGGTATGTGAAAACAACATTTACTTCGCAAATTTTCTTGGCATGGAGTATATTGCCAACATCACTGATAAAGTCGCAAAGGCTGCAAAGCAGAAGATACCAATCATTTCAGAGAAAGTGTCGTTTTTAGACTTCTCAGGATTTGTCGACGATATTGAAAAGCACCCGCGTACGGCTCGTCTGCTTGTTGCAATTAGTAATCGGCAAAATCTGGATAAATATGATCAGGCAGAAATTTTGCGACAAGCAGCGGCGCAAGGTGTTGGCTTCACCAACGAGGGCGAGCCGCGCCTCAAGTGCAGAGTGGTAGACAAGCACAAACTACTCGAAGTTTTGGATGATCGCCGTTGGATATCTCGAAACGCAACGGACGCTGCAATACCGTACAGGGCGAGTAGTAGGCAAAAAACCAAGCAATAGTTAAGTCCAAAAGAGGAGACGATTTAGTGGTAATGCCATGGGTCTCGTCGGTGGTGAGCCGGTGCAACGCGGCGATCAGCCCGCGTTATCCCTGCCGTGCGTTCCGGGTGGCCAGCACATCCGCAAACGGCTTCGACACCACATGCCGCCCCGACGCGTCGTAGACCTCGACCGTCCAGGCCGACCAATCGCGCGGCGCGCGGCAGAGCATCACGTCCAGGGCAACTCGCTCGGCATGCACCCGCATCAGCGCCCAGGTCGGCAGCCGCTTACCCTGCAGATCGGCCACGAGTTCGTGCCCATCCGTGCAGTGGAAACGGTAAAGTGGCGTCGGCATTGGCCTTCTACCCCGCCCTCCACACCATCTCACAGCCTCGCGCCTGGCCGTCGTCGCCATGGTTGAACCGTCGGTCTGCTTGCTGTCTGTTCCTTGTATGTTCTTGGACAACTCGGAGCCGCGATGCACCCCCAGCCGCACGAACCGCCTGTGGAGATCCGGCTCACCGAGGCCGAGACCATCGCGCTCGCCTATCGTCGGGCCGCCCGCGGGGACGCCTGGTCCGCGCTGGTCCGGGCGATCGAGGATGCGCTGTCCGACCTCGCGGAAGCCGAGCGCCGGAGGCTGCAGCGGGACCGGCTGATCTCGCACGGCTACGTCCGCGGGCAGCGGCCCGGCGCCTAGGTGGACACCCTCGCGGACATCGCGGGCGATCGTGTCGTGGTGGAGTGCCTGTCGTGCAGCCGGAGGGGCGTCTACGCCACCGACGGCCTTGTGGCGCGGTTCGGGACAAAGATGCTGCAGCTCGACGTGCTCCTGCACCTGTCGGGCTCGTGCCGGCATCAACGCCGCCCCGGGTCACCGCCCGCTCGCAAATACGAGAGCGCGTGTCAGGCCCGGCTCATCCTGCCGGCGTCCAAAAAGAAGATCGTGCCGACGCCGATCCAGCGCGGCCTGAACGTGGAGGCCTGGACGACGTCGGGCTCGATCGAATGGCACTTGGCGACGGTGTGGAGCTTCGAACTCGGCCGCCTAGTGCTCGATGCCGCGGCAACGCTCTACCCGGACCAGGAGATCACGCTGCGCCAGGCCTGCCGGGTCATCGCTAAGCGGGAGAAGCCTGAGTGATGCATGGCATCCTGACAGCAGCTTCACCCACACCTCTGCCGTAGGCAGCAGTAGGCCACCCGAACCGATCGGGTGGAGCTGCGAATGGAGGCGGTTCATACAACCGTTAATTGCATGCCGGAAGGTCGAGGCCGAGGCGCGCAAAAGGTGCCTAAACTCAAGCTTCGATGCGCAAAAAGGGCAGCGTCTCGACCCTCACGGCTCCTCATTGCAGCCGGGTTGAGCCAGTTAACCAATTCTAAGTAGATCGCATCCATCTATCAACTCGCGCAGAAGTTGTATTGTGGGATCGCAGGCGCATAGTTGCGCAGTGGCAGGCCGACCTGCCGAGACCGTTCAGGGTGATCGACGACAGAAAACATCCTGTGCCCGGCGACAGCACGTTCGGACACGCACCCACCAGACCGCATTCGGAAGGAAACGAACCGTGCAGACAACGACGGACCCCATCGACCTCGCCGCGAAGATCCTCGCCGCCTACGTCGCCCGCACCCCTGTACCGGCCACGAGCCTGCCGGACCTGATCCGCACGGTTCACGGCTCGATCACAGGGCTGACGACCCCGCCGAAGCCGGTGCTGACGAAGCCGACCGATGCGGAGATCCGCAAGTCGATCTCGCCGGACGCCATCATCAGTTTCGAGGACGGCAAGCCTTACAAGGCGTTGCGCCGGCACCTCACGATGAGGGGGCTATCGCCCGAGGCCTACCGCGCCAAGTGGGGCCTCCCGGTCGACTATCCCTTCGTCTCGCCCAGCTACAGCGCGCGCCGCTCCCTGATCTCGCGCACCATCGGACAGAACCAGCGCCTGCGCCTGCAGCAAGCGGCAGAGTGATCCGACGACCTGCTCGGCGGTTCCCGCCGACACCGCGACGGCCTGCGCTCGGCCGGTGCGGTGTCGGCAGGTTTTACTGGATCATCTCGGGGCTGGTCATCAGTCCGATGAGACGGGCAAGCGCCATCAGATCGGCGTCGCCAAGCTGCTCCCCATCTACCAACCACAAGCCCAAATCGTCGCCGGTCGGCTGGACGTCCCAGCCCATCGTGCGGAGGACTTCAGCGGCCTCGTGGCAGGGGTCGTCGCTCACGGCGCCACCATGCATCCTAGAAGGATCGCGGTACGCACCATGCCGCGCCGGAACTTCTCGTTCCGGTCCGGGTCGATGACGGCTCGCGCCGCTGGCTCATGCGCCTTCACCGCAGCCGCAGGGTCCAGCGTGTGCCCGCTGGCGAAGCGGAACAGGCTCACCGTCGGATCGCACATGAACACGTCGACCGCGGCGGCCACCTCGCCGTCGCTGACGATTTTGGCCTTGAGCAAGTCGCTCGTGATCGTGGTGCTCATTGCCGCTTCTCCGAAGAGGCCATCGATCCGTGGCTACTTCACAGCTTCTGGATGCGGCGAAGGCGTGCCGCAATAGGCCCTCGGTATCAGTGGGCATCCATCGTGAACCCGGCGATGCGTGAGCGTGCGCTTCACGACTGCGGTGTACGATCCGGCGACCGCGACGCGCCCCTGGCAAGCCGGACAGCGCTTCTCAGCCTTGGCATGCGTCCCCTGCGCCTCGATGAGGCTCACGACGACCCAAGCGCCGTCGACCTTCACTTCGCAACGGTTCAGATCGGGCTTGGTCATGGCCTGAAATGACACGCCGACATCGCTTCGGCCAGTGCGCAGCTGCCACTGTCGGAGACGCTCGTGTTCGCCCGAGCGCTCGCATTTTCTAACCGGTTTTCTGCAAACTTGGCTTGATCTCAAATTCAGCTTCGATCGTATCGTAGAGCCGGGAAAGCCAATTCTCAGCAGTGCGCGCACGCTCGTCCGCGGCTTTTACTTGTTCTTCAGCTTTTTTGATCCGTTCATCCGCGGCTCTGAGCAAGACGTCTGCTCGGATCTGGATTTCTACTGATCGCGCTTCTGACTCTTGGACGCGCTCCCCGGCACATCGGACATCCTCACGAAGACGGTCAAAGAGCGCGTTGATGCGCAATTCCTGTTCGCGAGCTTGTACCTCAACGTCCCGAGCATGGTTGGCTGCATCCCGGACCCGATCAATGAGCTTAGACCAGTTTTGTGCGCTGGATCGGCGGGTAAGGGGGGAGCCACCTTCTATATCATTCAGCGGGGGGAGAAGCCTCACTACATTCGCGAGCTGTTCATCGGGAGTAAGTTCGACAGATGAAACGTCGAATTTGGAGTTTCTCTCCCACGGAAGCCTTCTTGCCGTATCCATAATCGCCTCGCGTCACTTGCTAAAATATCGCTAAGCTCTCTTGCTGGTCATTAATATGATGCTCGGAGAGTTAATGGATGATTAAAAACTTATACCAGGGGTTGTACAAATTGTGACGCACAACCGCGGGGCTAATGATCGCGCGGCGAGCATAACCCGACACCCGCGTCTGATGTCGGAGCAGCGTGGCCTCGTGCCGATGTCTTCAGCTAGTACAAGCGTCACGCCGTCGATGGGTCAGGCTCTACGAGACCGCGCACGAGCCATTCTCTCAGTCGCGGCGCGTCCGGTATAGATTGCCGGTGGCGTCGGTCAGGATGATCGCGGCCGTAGTCGGAGGTTCGACCTTTGCAATCGCCAGGGCCGCGGTTTGGTCGGTGCTCCGCATAGGCTGCGATTGCCTCAGCACAACGACGGTCAGAGAATTGACGTCGGCATAGTGACCCGATCTTGGGCCTGCGTATTCTCCGACGCACGCACGCACGATCATGCTCTTGAAGTTGCGCTGAGAATTGCAATTCTACCACTGGTTGCAATTTGGTTTTGGAACAGCGGGTGCCTCAATGTCTGCCATTTCCGCGACACACGTCGAAAGCAATAAATTGGACTTGTCGATGCCACTGCTGATGGCTGCAGTGATCCCATATTATCTGTTCTGCATCGTCTTTGTTATCTGTGCTTCCCCATTCCTGTTGCTGTCGGTCCCCGTAGAATATATATTGAAAGATAAACCAAAGCAACATGGATATGCTGTCGTGACGCTGATGGTTCTTTCAGTATCGAGTACAATCATTGTGCCGGTGGCAGTTTTATGCTCAAATCTGGTATAGATTTCTGAAACAATTCCAGCTCCCAATTCTGAAACCGTTTAACAATTGCACGCATCATTTGGCGAACTGGGCTCACCTCCAGTGTAGACCGCGTGCGCTCGCCTCCTCAGGTGCACGTTCAGTCCAAAAAGACGCGGATGCCGTCGGTGTTGAGGATGTCGCGCTGATCGGCGCACCAGCGCTCGGCGCCGATGTCGGCGATCTCCTTGGACAGGCGCTGGCCCTCTTCGTCGATCGCCGCCTGAGCTTGCCGATGGCCGATTGCCTTGTCGAGCGTGGGGCGAACGGTTCGCAGCAGGCCCTCCGACACCTTGTCGTCGATCGCGTAGGCCTTCCGGCAGTAGAGCGTGATGCCGGCCTGCGCGCCGACGATCCGCACCAGCCCCTGGACCATCTCCGCCTCTTCCTCGTCCATCGACGGGGCAGCAAGACAGGTTTGGGCACCGAGCATCAAGGCGAGGGCGACGAGGGCGCGTTTCATGGGGATACCCTTGGCCAACCACGCTCCATCAGCGCCGCAGCAGGGTTTGAACAGTCGGCGACGACGCTTGGCTCCGTCACCCGCTTGCCTAGTGGTGCACTGTTCGCGGAGCCCGCCTGCTACGGTTTCATCAGCAGCACGTTCACGGCCTTTGCGAGCACGCGGACGGTATCGCCTTCCGCCAGGCCCAACTCGTCCAGTGAATCGACCGTCATGACTGACGACATGCGGTAGGAGGTACCGACCAGTTCGACGTCGACCTGAGCCATTACATCGCCAAGCCTGATGGCAATGATCGTCGCTGGGAGATCATTGCGGGCGTTGTGCTTCATCTCCGGACGCCCTTCGCCTTCAGCTGCTCAGCGTCTCTCGCTAAGCGCGCTGCCCTCTGCCGGGCCAGATTGGTCTCTGCCACGTTCGCCGGTGGCTCATGGGCAGGCATCGCGATAGGCCCGTTCTGCCGCTTCGCGAAAGCTGCTTCGGCCTGCTTCCACTCTTTGCTCTGGTTTTCAGACACCGGGTGTTCCCTGAGCTTTGAAGGGTGCGTCGCACTGATCGATGGAAGTCAGAGGGTGCCGAGCTCGTTCGGATCACCGCTTCTGATTGGCTCGGATTTGAAAAGCCATGAGCGCTACGGAGGCGACGACCCCGGACGCGAAGACCATCATGAGAGCGTTGTCGAAGCCGATCCAGACAAGAACTGTGATCGACACGTAGGCCACGAGGAAGCCACCAAACCCCATCGCGAGACGCCCAACGTTCACGCCTGTGAGCCCTTCGCCTGCACGTGCTTGCTCAGTGCTCCACCGGCTGCTCGACGAACGGCCGCATCGGCAGGGTGCTCCGGGACAAGTTGTCCGACGGTAGAAGGGCTGCGCGAAACCGACGAGCGAATGGGCGGCGCGCTCTACAGCGGCCGCTATGTGAGCTGACCGTGTGAGACGAGACCGGAATATCCGCTAAGTGCTTGGATTTCTTGGCGCGCCCTGCGGGAGTCGAACCCGCCTCTTCAGCGTGAAAGGCTGACATCCTAACCGATAGACGAAGGGCGCTGGCGCTGGGCCGAGGTTTCTATAGTCGGACCGCGGGCGGAGGGCAACGGGCGGATCGTGGCTTGTGAGGCGGTGGCGGGCCGGTTTGTCGCGGATGGGGTGGGACGGCGCCGCCGGGCGGGTGCGGCAACTTCGTCCCGGGCGTGCTAACGCTGCCGCTTCGCGCGCCTTGGCGGGGCGCTGGTCTGCCTGCGCGGTCGCGCGCAGCACGGTTCTGGAATGGTTTGAGCGGATGGCGAGCGAGAGCGACGACGGCGGCGAGGACGGCGGCCGGCCGGCCGGGTCCGAGGTGCGCAAGCCCGGCTTCGGCCAAGCTGATCACGGCAAGTCGGGCTATGGCAAGTCGGGCTATGGCAAGTCCAGCTTCGGCAAGCCAGGGTATGGGAAGCCGAGCTACGGCAAGCCTGGTGATGGCAAGCCTGGTGACGGCAAGCCTGGTTACGGCAAGCCCGGCTTTGGAAGGCCGGCCTTCGGCAAACCCGGCTTCGGCAAGCCGGCCTACGGCCAGCGGCCGCAGCCGGCCGGGCCGCAGCCGGCGCACG
>NZ_VRUX01000789.1:0-1599 GCF_008039885.1 Methylobacterium sp. WL103 | reverse complement strand
GGCGTGGCGAGGCCCGAGCGCGGGACCGTGGCGCGGATCGCCTCCCGCTCCGTCGCGCTCCAGCCGGAGACGAGGTCGAGGGCGGCGTCGAGCGAGGCCTCGTCGTAGAGCAGGCCGACCCAGAACGCGGCCTGCGCCGCGATCATCCCGGCGTCGCCGACGTCCGCGCCGCGCATCTCGAGGAAGCGCTTGAGCCGGACTTCCGGGAAGGCGGTCGAGGCGTGGTTCGCCCAGTCGGAGACGGTGGCGTACTCGCCCGGCATCTGCGCGAGCTTGCCGGCCATCAGGTCGCGGAACGAGGCGCCGGAGACGTCGTGGTAGGTGTCGCCGCGCTTCACGAAATACATCGGCATGTCGAGCAGCCAGTCGACGTAGCCCTCGTAGCCGAAGCCTTCGTCGAAGGCGAAGCCCAGCATGCCGGTGCGGTCGGGGTCGGTGTCGCGCCAGATCTCGGAGCGGCGCGACAGGAAGCCGTTGGGCCGCCCGTCGGTGAAGGGGGAGTTGGCGAACAGGGCGGTCGCCACCGGCTGCAGCGCCAGCGAGGCGCGGAGCTTGCGAACCATGTCGGGTTCGGAAGCGAAGTCGACGTTGACCTGCACGGTGGCGGTGCGCAGCATCATGTCGAGGCCGAGGGACCCGACCTTCGGCATGTAGCCGGCCATGATCTTGTAGCGGCTCTTGGGCATCGCCGGCGTCTCGGCCCGCGACCATTTCGGGCTCATCGCGAGGTCGAGGAAACCGATGCCGAGGCCGTCTGCGACGCGTTTCGTGGCGGCCAGGTGCTCGTCGAGCTCCGTCGCAGTGGCGTGCACGTCGGCGACCGGCGCGCCCGAGAGCTCGAACTGCCCGCCCGGCTCGATCGAGATCGCGCCGCCGGCCTGCCCCGCGAGGCCGATGACGTGGCCCGCGTCGAGAATCGGCTCCCAGCCGGTCTCGCGGCCGACGCCCTCGAGCAGCGCGCGGATGCCGCGCTCGCCCGCATAGGGAACGGGTTCGCGGGTCTCGACGTAGAAGGGGATCTTCTCGTGCTCGGTGCCGATCGCGAAGTCCGCGCGCGGCTTCTCGCCGGCGGCGAACCAGTCGATTAGTTCGACACGCGTGGTGAGCGGTGTCGTGTCGGACGTATCGCGCGCCATGCGCTGCCTCGCCAAGAAATCATGGGCTGAACTCGGGAAGCGCGCCGGCCGTCTGGAAGAGAGCGATGCGGTCGTGTTCCGTCGCCGGGATGGCTCGTGCATAGTCCAGGGCGCCGGACACGACAACGCGACCCTGGGCTTCCCTGCCCCACATCGGCGGCCAATCGCCCGGCGCCGAGGCCGTCCCGAAGTGCCGATGTGCGCAGGCGCACGCCGGCGGGCGGGTCACCGCGCGTCGCCGAGCACGGCCTGGACCAGGGCGAGGGCTGCGACCATCGCGGTGTCGGCCCGCAGGATGCGGGGGCCGAGGGAGAGCGCCACGGTGTTCGGCCGCGCCAGGATCGCCGCGCGCTCCTCCGGGGCGAACCCGCCTTCCGGCCCGATCAGGACGGCGAGCGGCACCGGGACCGAGGGGTCGGCGGCCGCGCGCAGGGCCGCGACCGGGTCGGCGATGGGTGCGTCC
>NZ_VRUX01000788.1:0-1602 GCF_008039885.1 Methylobacterium sp. WL103 | reverse complement strand
AGCGCGCCGAGGCGGCGTAGGCGCCGAGCCGGTCCCTGCCCCCTCCCCTCGCAGTGAGGGGAGGAAAGGCGCGAGCGAGCACTCTCACTCTGGAGACACCGATGAACATCGCCGTCGACACCCGTTCCCTCGCCGGGACCGCGCCCGCGCAGGGCGCCCCAGGGCCGGTCCGGCCGGCCGAGCCCGCCCACGTCATCCGCGACGACGCCGAGGCGATCCGGGTCGCGCATGACTTCGCCGCCTCGATCCGCGCCGGCGCGTCCGAACGCGACCTGGCGCATGCCCGGCCGCTGGCGGAGCTCGACCGGTTCTCGCAGAGCGGATTGTGGTCGATCAACGTGCCCAGCGCCCACGGCGGCCCGGAGGTCTCGTACCGGACGCTGGCACAGGTCGTCGCCATCGTCGCGGCGGCCGACCCCTCCATCGCGCAGATCGCGCAGAACCATCTCGGCATCGTCGCGGCGATCCGTACGGTGTCGGACCCGGACCAGCAGGCGCTGCTCTTCGCCGAGGTGCTGCGCGGCACCCGCTTCGGCAACGCGTTCTCGGAGAAGGGTACGCCGCGTGCCGCCGAGTTCGCCACCCACTTCACCGATCACGGCGACCACGTGATCGTGCAGGGCCAGAAGTTCTACGCCACGGGCGCGCTGCTCGCCCACCTCGTGCCGATCGTCGCCGTCGACGATGCCGGCCGCGCCTGGTACGCGATCGCCGACCGCAACGCGCCCGGGCTCACGGTGATCGACGACTGGTCGGCCTTCGGCCAGCGCGGCACGGCGAGCGGCACGGTGCTGATCGAGAATGTGCGCGTCGAGAAGAGCCACCTCGTCCCGGCCTGGAAGGCCTACCAGGAGCTGCCGCGCCTCGACGGGGCGATCTTCCAGATCATCCAGGCGGCGATCGACGCCGGCATCGGCCGCGCGGCGCTCGACGACACCATCGCCTTCGTGCGCGAGAAGGCGCGGCCCTGGATCGACGCCGACCAGGCGCGGGCGTCCGACGACCCCTACACCATCCAGGCGGTCGGCGACCTCACCATCCGCCTGCACGCGGCCGAGGCGATCCTCGACCGGGCCGGCCTCGCGATCGACGCCGCCCTCCCCGACCACGACGCGGCCTTGGTGGACGCGGCCAAGATCGCGGTGGCGGAATCGAAGGTGCTCACCACCGAGATCGCGCTCGCGGCCTCGAACAAGCTGTTCGAGCTCGCCGGCACGCGCTCGACGCTCGCCGAGCACAACCTCGACCGCCACTGGCGCAACGCGCGGACGCACACGCTGCACGACCCCGTCCGCTGGAAGGTGGCGATCGTCGGCAACCACGCGCTGAACGGCGTAGCGCCGCCGTCGCACGCCTGGAGCTGAGCGGTTTGTTCGACGCCATCTCTGCCGGAGCGATCGATCGCCACGTCGCCCTGGACGATTGTTGAGCGCGCATTCCCTCTCGCCGCCCGCGGGGAGAGGGGGACTCAGGCTGCGCGGATCGCCTCGGCGATTTCGTCCGGGTATTCCTCGTGCGGGCTCAGGGCACCCGGCACCGGTCGGCCCTCGACGCGGCCGGAGGCGACGAGCGCGTCCATCTCGGCAGCGGACCGGCGCGGGG
>NZ_VRUX01000787.1:0-1605 GCF_008039885.1 Methylobacterium sp. WL103 | reverse complement strand
GCGCCGGGCCTGCGCCGCCGCGCCGTTCTCGTCCACGGCCGCCGGCTCGTCGAGGAGGCTCGCCGCCTCCGGCAGGTTCGGGGTGACGAGGTCGGCGAGCGGCATCAGGCGGTTGCGGAGCAACATGACCGCGTCGTCCGAGATCAGCCGGTCGCCGCTGGTGGCGACCATCACCGGATCGAGCACCACGGGGATGCGCTTGGGAATCGCGTAGCGCTCGAGCGCCGCCGCGACGGCCTCGATGACCGCCGGCTGCGACAGCATCCCGATCTTCACGGCAGTCACGGCGAGGTCGGTGAAGACGCTCTCGATCTGCGCGGCGACGAAGCCGGCCGGCACGTCGTGGATGCCCTGGACGCCGAGCGTGTTCTGCGCGGTCAGCGCGGTGATCGCGCTGGCGCCGTAGACGCCGAGCGCCGAGAAGGTCTTGAGGTCGGCCTGGATCCCGGCGCCGCCGCCCGAATCCGATCCTGCGATGGTCAGCGCGATCGGCGTCATCGGATGGCTCCCCGCTCGGCGAGCGCCGCGTCGACCCGCGCCCGCAGGTCGCGCGCCCTCCCCTCCACCGCCTCGGCCCCGAACAGGGCCGAGATCACCGCGATCCCGTCGGCGCCGGCGGCGATCACCGCGGCGGCGTTGCTCGCATCGATGCCGGCGATCGCGCCGACCGGCACCGCGCCGCCGCGGGCGAGCCTGGCGCGGAACGCGATCCGCGCGAACCCGTCGAGGCCGACGGGCGGGTCCGGGTTGTCCTTGCTCGCGGTGGCGAAGACGCCGCCGATGCAGGCGTAGTCCACCGGCAGGCGGTAGAGCTCGTCGGCCTGCGCGCCTGTCTTCAGGGTCAGGCCGACGATCGCCCCATCGCCGAGCAGCCGGCACGCGTCGGCCGGGTGCAGGTCCGACTGGCCGAGATGCACGCCCTCGCAACAAGCGGCCAGCGCGAGGTCGACCCGGTCGTTGACCAGCAGCGGCGCGCGGCCGGCGAGCGCGGCGTGGATCGCGCGGATGCGGGCGAGTGCGGCGCGCGCGTCGGCGATGTCCTTCTCGCGATACTGGAACAGGGTGCAGCCGCCGGAGACTGCAGCCGCCGCCATCTCGGCGAGCCGCCGACCGTCCGCGCCGCAGACGCCGACGTCGAGCAGGCCGTAAAGCCGCAGGTCGACCTTGGGACCCGCCGCGCGGCCGGTGGTCGCGTTCCCGAGGCTGCCGCCCGCCTGCATCGCCCACCTCCCCGAAAGCTTCGTGGAGCGACAGGGATGCCGGCTCGCGTGAAGACCTCGAGGCATGTCTGGCCATCGCGCCGACGCTTAGCAAGCGCTTTCGAGAGCCCACGGGATCGCGCCGTCCCCGCCCGATCGTGCCCGCCGCGTTGACGGCGGACGCGGGTTTGCGGCTAAAGCAACGGCGGGCCGCGGCGCGGCCGCATCACGGGCATTCGGCCGGCTTCGGACGGCGTTGCGATGGGCAGGGCGACGGGACAGACGATGTCGGCGGACTCGCGCGCGGGCGGCACGGTGCCCAGCCCCTCCTCCGTCGGGCTCGCCGCCGCGATCATCGCCGCCACCGAGGGCGAGCCGCGGGCGCTGACCGTCCACGTACCCGACC
>NZ_VRUX01000786.1:0-1607 GCF_008039885.1 Methylobacterium sp. WL103 | reverse complement strand
GCCCGTGCGTCGCGCGCGGGCGAGGCGGCGGCGGGCGAGCCCGGTGTCGAACAGATGCGAAGGCGCTGTCATGCACAGCCACACATGGCGCTCGACCCGTCCGGTTGCCAGCTGCGGCGGCGCTCGGCGAAGGTGGTCGGCCGACCATCACAGTTTTGCGAGGGTGGAACGGGTCTGGACGATCGCCGTTCTTGGTCAGTTCCATCGGCTGCTGAGCCGCATATCGGAGTCGCATCCCATGATCCGCTTTCTGTCCGGGGCCGCCCTGGCCCTCACGATCGTCGCCTTCGGCTCGACCGCCGAGGCCAAGGGCTGCATCAAGGGCGCCATCGTCGGCGGGATCGCCGGCCACTATGCCGGGCACCACGGACTGGTTGGCGCCGCCGCAGGCTGCGCGATCGGTCGCCACCGCGCCAACGCCGAGGCCCGCCGCAACGACCAGACCCCGCCCGCGACGCGCTGAGCCGGCTGCGCGCTGCGTCAGGGCGTGGGTCGTGCCTGCGCCTGAAAATATCGACAGCGAGGAAGGCCGTGCATCGAAAGGTGCGCGGCCTTCCGCCATTTTCGGCCGCGCCGCGCGGGCGCTCGTCGGCCTCGTCTACCCGCCCTCTTGCGCGGGATGCGGCGCAGCCACGGCCGATCCCGGCGCGCTCTGTCCCGCCTGCTGGTCCGGCCTGCGCTTCATCGAGGAGCCGTGCTGCCCGCGCTACGGGACGCCGTTCGCCCTCGACCTCGGGATCGGCCCGCTGCTGTCGCCGCGCGCGATCAGCGATCCGCCGGTCTTCGAGCGGGCGCGAGCGGTGGCGCTCTACGACGACACCGCTCGCGGGCTCGTGCACCGCCTGAAATACGAGGACCGCCTCGACCTCGCCAAGGCGATGGCGGCGATGATGGCCGCCTCCGGCGCCGCCCTGATCGCGGAGGCCGATTGCGTCGTGCCGGTGCCGTTGCATCGCTGGCGGCTGTGGCGACGGCGGTTCAACCAGGCGGCTTTGCTCGCCCGCCCCCTCGCCCGCGCCGGGCGGGTGCCGTTCCTGCCGCAGGTGCTCGCGCGGGTGAAGGCGACGCGCTCGCAGGTGGGCCTGAGCCGCGCCGGGCGCGCCGAGAACCTCCAGGGCGCCTTCCGCGTGCCGCCGGTGCACCGGGCCGCCCTTCAGGGCCGACGCGTCCTCCTCGTCGACGACGTCACCACCACGGGCGCGACAGCGAACGCCGCCGCCCGCGCGCTGCTGCGCGGCGGGGCGGCCTCCGTCGATCTCCTCACCTTCGCGATGGTGGCCGACCCGATCGGCTGAACGGCCGTCTCACGCCGGCGGCAGCCCGCGCGGCCGCAGGGCGGCGATCGTCAGGTCGAAGGCCTCGGCGATGCCCTCGTGCCAGAGCGAGAACGGCGTCGGCCGTTCGAGATGCAGGGCCGCCTCGGCCTCCATGCCGCTGGCCTGCAGGTTGGCGCCGTGGCGCAGCGCGAGACGGCGCATCGGCCCGTTCCGGGCAAGGCACCGCACGTGCAGGTCGCCGACTCTTCGGTTGCGGGCGGCTTCCGTGATCCGCGCGAACAGGGCGCCGCCGAGGCCGCGGCGGCGATACGCGCGCTCGACGGCGGAGGC
>NZ_VRUX01000785.1:0-1608 GCF_008039885.1 Methylobacterium sp. WL103 | reverse complement strand
CTGCGCGGCCGCGACGGCGCGGCCCTCGTCGCGGTCGAATGGGGGCCGCCGGGCGGCCTCGTCGTGCTGCACTGGTATCATACGCTGGTGGCCGAGCCGACCGCGCAGATCACCACGCTCCTCGTCGCCCCCGACGACCGTCGGCGCGGGCTCGGGCGCCTGCTGCTCAAGGCCGCGGCGCAAGCCGCGCGCAGCGCCGGATGCGACGGGCTGGAGATGCTGCTGCCGCCGGACCGGCCGGACCTCGAAGCCTTCTGCGCGGCCACCGGCTTCGTCGCGGCCGGCACCCGGATGACGCGGCCGCTGCGCAAGAAGGGCGGCGAGCGCTGATGGAGGGCGCGGAGCTCAGTGCACCGTCGCGCCTTGGTCCGGGTCGATCTCGACCGCCTCGGCGAAGGGGAATTCCAGCACGATCTCGCCCTCCGCGTCGGTGACGACGAGGTCGGCCGTCATCAGCCGGGCTTGGTCCCGGCCGACGCCGAGCGCCGCCAGGACGGTGTCGCGGGCGGTCTCCCAGGCCGCGTCGGCGTCCGGCAGCTCGGCGCCGTCCGGGTCGGTCACCCAATCGTCGCCGATCCGTGTGTTGAAGAAGTAGCGCGGCACGGTACAGGCTCCTGGACGCATCGGGGCTTCACGCAGGCGAAGCGGGATTTCGGAGCAAGACATGGTGAAGCGCAGCCGCGCCGCAACGCCGGGCGAGGCCGGCCAACTCGCGACGTGGTCGCCGCGCGCGGCGCTGACCACCGCACTCGTGCTCGCGTCGGTCGCGGGCGCCCGCGCGCAGCCGGCGGACGTTTCCGACGCGCGGGTGCTGGCGCTGGTGCGCGGGCACCGCACGCACGGCTTCGTCACCGTCGGCCAGAGCCTCGCCTACGCCGAGCGGGCCCGGCCCCAAAGCTTCCGGCTGGCGCGGGCCCGGGTCGAGCGGCGTGCGGGCGAGCCGTTCACCCGCGTCCGCCTCTGCTATTGGCTCCGCCCCGCCGGACGCCCGGCCGAGCCGGCTTGCGGGATCGACTACCTCGTCACCGACGGCCCGCCCCATGTCGAGGTCGCGGAGGCCTTCGGCGGCCTCGGCCGCGAACTCGAAGCCGGCCGCGAACGCTTCGTGCGCGCGCTGGACCGCGAACTCGACCTCCGGCGCGATCCGGCCGCGAAGGCGCTCGACGACGCGCTGGCGCCGTTCGACCCCTACGACCGCCGGTAGGGCGGACGCCATCGTCTTCACGCATCTCGCCACGTCTCCCGAACGGGAGAGGGGGGGGGCGCGCCGCGCCGTGCTCAGCGCGATCCTGGAAAGGTCACGCCCCTCATCCTGTCCTTCTCCCCCCGGGAGAAGGGACCCGCGCTTGAACTCCGGCCCCTGAGCGGGATCTGCGACCCCGGCCTCGCGGCGTCCGGCCGCGCTGCCGTCGTGGCCCCGCCCCCTATCTCCTAAAACATCGCAGGAGGACCGTTCCGTGCCCGACGAGACGCTGACCGTCTATTACGACGGGGCCTGCCCGCTCTGCCGGGCGGAGATCGGGCATTACCGCCGCTGCCGCGGGGCCGATCGCATCGCCTTCGTCGACGTGGCGCCCGACGGCGCGCCCCTCGGGCCGGACCTCGACC
>NZ_VRUX01000784.1:0-1612 GCF_008039885.1 Methylobacterium sp. WL103 | reverse complement strand
CGCGTCCACACCGCGGCCCGCGCCGTCGGCGTCGCGCGCGCGGCGGTCGAGGACACCCAGGCCTACCTGCAGGAGCGCGAGCAGTTCGGCCACCCGATCGGCGACTTCCAGGCGCTGCGCTTCGCGCTTGCCGACATGGCCGCCGAGGTGGCGCAGGCGCGCGCCTTCTGGTGCCAGGTCGCCCACCTCCTCGACCAGGGCGACGCGGCCGAGAGCGAATCCGCGATGGTGAAGCTGCTCGCCACCGAGATGGCGGTGCGCGTCACCAACCAGGCGATGCAGCTCCACGGCGGAAACGGCTACACCACCGAGCGCCGCGTCGAGCGGTATTGGCGCGACGCGCGGCTGACGACGATCTTCGAGGGCACCAGCGAGATCCAGCGCCGCATCATCAGCGACCGGATGCTGCCCAAGGCCTGATTCCCGCCCGGCCGACGCCCGCACGACACAGTCCATTCGAGGCACGATGACCGACGCCAAGGCCGAACACCGGACGCTCGCGCACGCCGCCGGCGAGCTGCCCTCTGTGCACGTGGACGACTACAACATCGAGCTCGCCAACGACGACGGCTTCATTGGCGACCGCGTCTCCAAGGGCGCCTTCCGGGACCTCGTCGAGGACTGGCGCGAGAAGCTGCGGCAGGTCGGCGACGACCCGCTCGGCGACGTGCCGAGCCGCGACGTCGGCAAGAAGCGCCTCGACCGGCTGATGCTGTCGGACGACCCGCTCGCCTCCGGCGTCGTCCTCGGCGCGGTCGAGGATTTCGCGCAGGAGCTGGCCACCGTCGTGCGGCGGTTCCTCCGGCAGAAGGCGTGGCGCGACACCCGCGCGATCGTGGTCGGCGGCGGCTTCAGCGACAGCCAGGCCGGGCGCTTCGCCATCGGCCGCGCCGCGGCGATCCTGCGCGCGGGCGGCGTCGACATCACCTTGCGGCCGATCCGCAACCACCCGGACGAGGCCGGCCTGATCGGCGCGGCGCACCTCGCCCCGTCGTGGATGTTCTCCGGCTACGACAGCCTGCTCGCCGTCGACATCGGCGGCAGCAACATCCGCGCCGGGGTGCTCGTCACCAACAGCCGCAAGGCGCCCGACCTGTCGCGGGCGGCGGTCTGGCGCTCGCAGCTGTGGCGCCACCGGGACGAGGCTCCCCAGCCGAGCCGCGACGAGGCGGTGGGCAAGCTGGTGCGGATGCTGCGCGGCCTGATCGAGCGCGCCGGGCGGGCGCGGCTCAAGCTCGCCCCCTTCGTCGGCGTCGGCTGCCCCGGGCTGATCGAGGCGGACGGCACCATCACCCGCGGCGGCCAGAACCTGCCGGGCAACTGGGAAAGCAGCCGCTTCCACCTGCCGAGCGAGATCGCGGCGGCGATCCCCGAGATCGGCGGCCACGAGACCACGGTGGTGATGCACAACGATGCGGTGGTGCAAGGGCTCAGCGAAGTTCCGAACATGACCGAGCTGGACCACTGGGGGGTGCTCACCGTCGGCACCGGCCTGGGAAACGCCCGCTTCTCCAACCGCTTGCGGGACGACGCTCACGGCTGAGTGCGGCGGCCCGACGCCTCAGTGCTGGGTAGCGGGCGCCCGCTCGCCGGCGCGGGCGCGGGCCAGCGT
>NZ_VRUX01000783.1:0-1613 GCF_008039885.1 Methylobacterium sp. WL103 | reverse complement strand
GGGCAGCAGCGGCACCGCCGCCCAGTCGATCGCGAGGCGGCAGCCGGCGCCGCGGGCGAACTCGAGCCCATGCCCGAGCAGGCCGAAGCCGGTCACGTCGGTGATGGCGTGGACGTCCGGATCGGGACTGAGCTCGGCGCCGACCTTGTTCAGCAGCGTCGTCGTCGCGACGAAGTCCGCGTAGCCGCCCGCCGGCAGGGCGTCGCGCTTGATCGCGGCAGAGTAGACGCCGACGCCGAGCGGCTTGGTCAGGATCAGCACGTCGCCGACCCGCGCGTCGGCGTTGCGGCGCACGTCCTCGCGGCGGCAGATGCCGATCACCGCGAGCCCGTAGATCGGCTCGGGCGTGTCGATCGAGTGGCCGCCGGCGATCGGGATGCCGGCCTCGGCGCAGGTCGCGGCGCCGCCCTTCAGGATCTCGGCGACGACCTCGGGCGCGATCTTGCCGACGGGCATCCCGAGGATGGCGAGCGCCATGATCGGGCGGCCGCCCATGGCGTAGACGTCGGAGATCGCGTTGGTGGCGGCGATCCGTCCGAAGTCGCGCGGGTCGTCGACCATCGGCGTGAAGAAGTCGGTGGTGGCGATGACGCAGGTGCCGTCGTCGAGCGCCCACACGGCGGCGTCGTCGGCGGTCTCGTTGCCGACGAGCAGGCGCTCGAACGGCCCGGCGATCGGCTGGTCGGCCAGCAGCGACCGGAGGATCGCGGGATCGAGCTTGCAGCCGCAGCCGCCGCCATGGGCGAGGCTGGTGAGGCGGACGGGGGACGCATCCATGGGAGCACCGCGAAGTTCGATGGGATCGGTCATGTCCTCGGGCCGATACCACGGATCGCGCCCGCGATCCGCCACGGCGGCGACGGATGGGACAATCGGCGCCGACGGCCCATATTCCGGGCGAACATCTTGGAGACCGTTCGATGCCCGACACGCCTGCCCGCGGCTTCGTCCCCCTGTCGATCGCGGTGCTCACCGTCTCGGACACGCGCAGGCCGGAGGACGACCGCTCCGGCGACACCCTTGCGGAGCGGCTGACCGCAGCCGGCCACGCGCTCGCCGCCCGCGCCATCGTGCCCGACGAGGTCTCGGCGATCCGCGAGACGGTCGAGGGCTGGACCCGCGATCCCGGCGTCGACGTGGTGATCACCACCGGCGGCACCGGATTCACCGGGCGCGACGTGACGCCGGAGGCGCTGGAGCCGCTGTTCGAGAAACGGATGGACGGCTTCTCGGCGGTGTTCCACCGCATCTCCTACGACAAGATCGGCACCTCGACGCTGCAGTCGCGGGCGACGGCGGGGGTCGCCAACGCGACCTACGTCTTCGTGCTCCCGGGGTCGCCCGGCGCCTGCCGCGACGCCTGGGACGGCATCCTCGCGAGCCAGCTCGATTACCGGCACCGCCCCTGCAACTTCGTCGAGATCATGCCGCGCCTCGACGAGCACCTGCGCCGGGGCGCCTCCGTCACCGTGTGACCCTCACGCCCGGTCGATCCGGGCGATGAGCCGGCGCGGCGTCAGCCGAGGCGCGAACGTGCCGGCTTCGGTGAGGCGGTCGCGCCGGACCACGTCGCCGGGCCGCGCCACCCCGGCGCCGACCATCGCCTCGGCCCA
>NZ_VRUX01000782.1:0-1624 GCF_008039885.1 Methylobacterium sp. WL103 | reverse complement strand
ATGCCGTAGCAGACCCGGCTCATCGGCCGCGAGCCGTCCCAGGCCGCGTCGGCCACGGCGTCGTCGAGGTGGACGTGGGCGCTGCCCTCGATCCGGATCTGGACCTTGGCGGCGCGATCGTAGGCGTGGAGGGCGCAATGCCGCCCGGCGGCGACCTCGGCGGCCTTGTCCGAGCGGCGGTCGCAGTGGAAGCGCAGGATGCCGGTGGCGGCGTCGGCCTGCCGCAGCACCACCGTGCGGCTGCGCGGCCGCCCTGTACGGTCCAGTGTCGCGACGCTCGGCGTGTGGAACGCGCTCCGCCCGTGTGCGACTCCGTCCGCCAGCAGCCGCCACAGCTCGGCGAAGGCCGCGTCCAGGTCGGCGTGGAACGCCGGGAGCGGGTCGCGGGCATCGTCCTGTGGCATCGGGCTCCGGGCGGCGTGGGGGTTGGACGGGTCGAGACGAAACACGGGCGCAGCGCCGGATCAAGCGCGGCGTCGCCGCGTTGCGCGCGCAACGCCGAACCGGAAAAACTAGGCGGCGTGTCCTAGCGTGCCTTGACGCACCCCTATCATTTGTTACGAATCGGCATCGCGTCGGCAAGCGTCGCGCGGCTTCCGCTCTCAGAGAGACGTCGACGATATGCCGTGGATGATGGCCATGCTGTTCGGGCTGCCCTGTGCCCTCGGCTTTCTCTGCCTCTACGCCGACCGCCATCTCGCCCGGTTCTCCGACGCCCACGACGACCTGTAGACGCTGCCGCGACCGTCGTCCCTGCGGCGCTGATCGCACAGCGGTCCCCGGGACCGGTCGGCTCGAGCGGAGCGCCCGCTCAGCCGGCCTTGGTCTCGGCCGCGCGCCGGTTGCGGAAGATCAGGGCGAGGTTGCGCAGGTAGATCCCGGTCGAGAGGCCTTGGCCGATGATGATCACCGGCTCGCGGCGCACGAAGCCGTAGACCAGGGTCATGATCCCGCCGGCGATCGACAGGAACCAGAACGAGAGCGGGATCACGCTCCGGCCCGCCCGCTCGCTCGCGATCCATTGCAGGATGAAGCGCGACCCGAACACGAGCTGCGCGACGATGCCGAAGACCAGCCAGAAGTCGAACCGGGTCACGAACACGTCGTAGAAGTAGTCCGGCAGGTCTTTCGCCAACTGGATCAGCATCAGGTCCGGACCTCGGTGACGGCGGGCGTCGGCCGCTTGCGGCGGATCAGCCACCAGACGCCGGCGAGATCGAGCAGGCCGACCCAGAGCCGGTCGAACAGCCCGTAATTCGACACGCCGGTGAAGCGCGGCCGGTCGACCACGTCGCGGTGCACGATGGCGAAGCCCTCGCGGACCACGAGCGCCGGCATGAACCGGTGCAGGGCGTCGAAGTACGGCAGGCGCAGGTAGACCGCGCGGCGGAAGACCTTGAGGCCGCAGCCGGTGTCGCGGGTGGAATCGTTGAGGATCCGGCCCCGCACGCCGTTGGCGATGCGGGATTGGATCATCTTGAAGCGCCCGTCCTTGCGGCCCTTGCGCTGCCCTTGAGCGAGGCCGGCTCCCTCGCCCGCCTGCTCGAGCGCCGCCACCAGGACGGGGATGAAGGCCGGGTCGTTCTGGCCGTCGCCGTCGAGCGTCGCGACGATCGGGCCGGCC
>NZ_VRUX01000781.1:0-1625 GCF_008039885.1 Methylobacterium sp. WL103 | reverse complement strand
GCCTTGTCGCGGCGCTCGCCGAGCTCGATGCCCCCCGGCCGTCGCGGCCCACGCCCGCGCCGCCTGAAGTCCCGACATCCCTCCGGTGCCGCGCCGACCTCGGCGCGAACCGACCCACCTGGTTTGACCGCGCCGCTGCGCCGGGGAGACACCACCATGCAGGCTGCCAACAGCAACGCCACGGAGGCCGGGGCGACCCAGGACTTCGTCACCGTCTTCGTCGGCGACACGATGTTCGGGCTCGCCATCGACCGGGTGCACGACGTGTTCATCCCGGCCGGCGTCACCCCCGTGCCCCTGAGCCCGCCCGAGATCGTCGGGCTGCTGAACCTGCGCGGGCGCGTCGTCACCGCGATCTGCCTGCGTCGGCGGCTCGGGCTTCCGGCGGCCGAGGGCTCGGCGCGGATGGCGATCGGCCTGGAGCAGGGCGGCGAGACCTTCGCCCTCGTGGTCGACGGCGTCGGCGAGGTGCTGAAGCTCGGCACCGAGACCCACGAGCCGGTGCCGATCAACCTGGACGCCCGCTGGCGCGACCTCGCGCTCGGCGTGCATCGCCTCGACGGGCGGTTGCTCCTCATCCTCGACGTGAACGCCCTGCTGGTCTTCGCATCCGACCGGGCCGGCGCGACCGCCGCGTGACGTCGCCGACTGCAACCCACCAAGAGGGTAAGACGCCGTGACCAACGACCCCGCCGAAACCCGCACCTGCCTCGTCGTCGACGATTCCGCCGTGATCCGGAAGGTGGCGCGGCGGATCATCGAGACGCTCGGCTTCGCCGTCACCGAAGCCGAGGACGGCAGCGACGCCCTGCTGCGCTGCGCCGAGGCGATGCCCGACGTGATCCTGCTCGACTGGAACATGCCCAACGTGGACGGCTACGCCTTCCTCCAGGCGCTGCGCCAGCGGCCGGGCGGCACCGGCCCGAAGATCCTGTTCTGCACCACCGAGAACGACGTCGGCGCCATCGCCCGGGCCCTGCGGGCGGGCGCCGACGAGTACATCATGAAGCCGTTCGACCGCGACATCCTCACGGCCAAGCTCGAACAGGTCGGCGTGGTCCAAGCCGACGCCGCCTGACGCCGTCTTCCAAGGCGCGCACGCCGGCTCGTCCGAGGCGGCGGTACCGCGATCGTTTCCAACCCATCATTGTCATTGGGATGTCGAACCCATGTTGGCCGTCAACCCAAGCCTCGCGCCCAAGCCGCGGCCGACCCTGCCGGTGCCGATCAAGGTGCTGATCGCCGACGATTCGGCGGTGGTGCGCGGCCTCGTCGCGCGTTGGATCGGCGAGGCCGGCTTCACCGTCGTCGGCACCGCCTCGAACGGGCGCATCGCCGTCGAGATGATGACGCGGCACGACCCCGACGTGGTGCTGCTCGACATCGACATGCCGGAGCTCGACGGCACCGAGGCGCTGCCGCGCATGCTCGCGGCGAGCCCGACCGTGCAGGTCGTGATGATGTCGACCCTCACGACGCGCAACGCCGACATCTCGCTTAAGTGCCTCGCCCTCGGCGCGGTCGACTACCTCGCCAAGCCCGAGAGCAACCGCGGGGTCACCACCTCCGACGCGTTCCGCGCCGAGCTGGTGGAGCGCGTGCGCCTGTTCGGCGCCGCCCGCGCC
>NZ_VRUX01000780.1:0-1631 GCF_008039885.1 Methylobacterium sp. WL103 | reverse complement strand
GTGTTGCGGGATGGGAGGGCGGGACGCCGCCGTTCCCGCCGCGCCTTCGACGGTCGCGCGTGTGCCGGCGCGAGACAGGAACGCCGTCTGCGGGTAGGACGCCGTCTCGGCGCCTAGCGGCAGGAGACATTCGATGACGGCAAGGCCGAAGGTCGCGTTCATTGGCACCGGCGGGACGATCTCGTCGCTGGGCCGCGATTCCCTGGACATCCTCGACTACACCGCGACCGGCAACCGGCTGGAGGCGCAGGCGATCCTCGACGCGGTGCCGGAGGTGCGCGCGGTTGCCGAGGTCGTGCCCGTCGCCTTCCGCGCCGTGCCGAGCCCGGCGATCGGCTTCGCCGAATGGCGCGACCTGGTGAAGACCTGCGAGCGGCTGGCGGCCGAGCATCCCGACCTCGCCGGCATCGTCATCGGGCACGGCACCGCCACCCTGGAGGAAACCGCCTACGCGCTGAGCCTGACGCTGACCGTGGACGTGCCGGTGGTGCTCGTCGGCTCGCAGCGGCCGATGAGCGCCCTGTCGAGCGACGCCGGGCTCAACCTCGTCGCGGCGATCCGCACGGCGGCGTCGCCGCACTCCCGCGGGCGCGGCGTGCTCGTCGTCCTCAACGACGAGATCCAGGCGGCCCGCGAGGTGACCAAGACGTCGGTCGCCCGGCTGCAGACCTTCCGCACGCCGGATTTCGGCGTGCTCGGCCATGTCGACGGGGCGTCGGTGCAGTACTACCGGCGCTCCGAACGCAGCCACGCTCCGGGCACGCCCTTCGACGTCGGCGCGCTCGACGCCCTGCCGCGGGTCGACGTGTCCTACGGCTACGCCGACGCCGACGGCACGGCGGTGCGCGCCTTCCGCGCCGCCGGCGCGCAGGGGATCGTCTCGGCGGGCCTGGCACCCGGCATGACGCCGCCGCGGGAGGCCGACGCCCTCGAAGAGGCGGCGGCGGCCGGAATCGTCGTGGTGCAGTCGACGCGCGCGGGCAGCGGCGTCGTCCCGCTCACCACCCGCCTGCGGGAGCGCGGCATCCTCAGCGCCGACAACCTGACGCCGCAGAAGGCCCGCATCCTGCTCGCCCTGGCGTTGACGGTGACGCGCGAGCCTTCGGAGATCGCGCGGATCTTCGCGACCTACTGATCCGCCGTGGGAGCACGATGCCGGTTCGCTCGGCCGAAGCGCTCGGCAGGGGTCCGCCATCGACAAGGATCGATGGGAGGCGCAAGACGGTGCCATGGCAATGGCGGCATCATCCATCGTCTCCCTCTCGGGACCGGAACGTGAGCGCATCGCCGCGGATCTGGCCGAGATCGCCTGCGCCGCCGGCGAGATCCTGCTCGGGCACCACGGCCACGACTGCCCGCACGTGCTGAAGGTGGACGGCTCGCCATCGAGCCATGCCGACCTCGAGGCCGAGCAGCTGATCCTGGCCAACCTCCTGGAGCGGTTCCCGGCGATCCCGGTCGTGGCCGAGGAGACCTGCCACGACGTGCCGCCCGCCGACCGGTTCTTCCTCGTCGACCCCCTCGACGGCACCCGCGACTTCCTCGCCGGCAGCCCGGAATTCGCGGTGTGCATCGCCCTGATCGAGGGCAACCGGCCGGTCGCCGCCGCGCTCGCCGCGCCGGGCGTCGGC
>NZ_VRUX01000077.1:0-12292 GCF_008039885.1 Methylobacterium sp. WL103 | reverse complement strand
CCCGCGATCCCGGCCCGGGCCGCGCCCGGCCACACCTTCGCGCTGCTCGACGGGCTGCGCGGCGTCGCCGCGATCCTGGTGGTGGTCCGCCACGCGCCGAACCTGTTCGGCCTCCAGCCCGGCGCGGTGGAGACGCATCTGGCCGTCGACCTGTTCTTCGTGCTCAGCGGCTTCGTCCTGGCGCACGCCTACGCGGCGCGGGTCCGCGACGGGCTGCCGGCGCGCGCGTTCCTGCGCATCCGGGTGATCCGGCTCTACCCGCTCTACGCGCTCGGGCTCGCGCTCACCGTCGCGGTGGCTCTGCTCTCCTTCGCGGTCGGGCAGGGCCCGGGCTTCTCCCCCTCGGCAATGGCGCTGTCGACCCTGTGCTCCGCGCTGATGCTGCCGACGCCCCCAGCGGTCTCGACCCTGCCGGCTGCGATCTTCCCGCTGAACTTCCCGTCGTGGTCGATCTTCTTCGAGCTGATCGCCAACATGGCGTTCTTCTACGGGCTGTCGGCCCTGTCGGCCCGGCGGCTCGCCGCCTTCGTGGCGCTGGCCTTCGCGGGCCTCTGCGCCGTCGCCCTCCAGGCCGGCGACCTCGACGTCGGCCTGCCCGACGGGCTCGACGATGCCGGCTACCTCGCCGTGCTCGAGGCGCGGCTTCCGCCGTTGCTCGACGCGCTGGCGCCCGACCTCGTCTTCTACAACGCCGGCGTCGACCCGCACCGGGACGACCGCCTCGGGCGTCTCGCGCTCACCGACGACGGGCTGCTGGCGCGCGACCGCTACGTCGTCGGGCAGGCGCGGGCGCGGGGCATCCCCCTCGTGGCGGTGATCGGCGGCGGCTACACCCACGACGTCGACGCGCTCGCAAACCGCCACGCCCTGGTGTTCCAGGCGCTCGCCGCCAACGCGCTCTACTGAGCCTTCGGCAGTGCGCGCGCCTGCGCCTCCAGCGCGTCGAACAGGCGGTCCAGCGGCGCGCCGTCGATGCGGTGGAAGTCGAGGGACCGGCTCAGCATCAACCCCAGCACCGCGAAGGTCAGCGCCGCCCCCTGGCCCGACCGCGCCTCGGCCGCGCCCATGGCGGCGAGCAGCTCGCTCAGGAACTGCGAGAACGCCGCCGCCGCGTCGGCGTTGTCGGCCGACGCGATCAGCAGCGAATCGGGAAAGCCGCATTCCTCGGCGTAGACCTGGCGTGCATGCGCGACCACCGCGAGCGGCAGCGCCGCCGGCCCGTGGGGGGCGGAAGCGAGGCACGCGGCGATGCCGACGCGGATCCGGCCGACCTTGCGGACGGCCAGAGCGGTCAACAGCGCGTCCTTGGACGCGTAGTGGTGCAGCACCCCGCCCTTGCTCAAGCCGGCTTCCACGGCGACCGCGTCGATGGTCAGCGTCCGGGTGCCCGAGCGCCGCAGCAGCGCCTCGGCCGCGTCGAGGATCACCTCGGCGCGGTCCTGCCGGCGGCTGCGCGCCTTGGCCGTCACGTCGTCCATCTCCCTACCCCGTAAAAACCGTCTGGACGGTCGGTAAGATAGTGGATAGGTTCGCGCCGCGATAGAGCGTGCGGAGCCGAGGAACGCCGTGAACCGAAGTTTCCCCGTCGTGCTTGTCTCCGCTCTTGCCGCGGCGCTGCTCGCGGCGGCCGCGGCAAGCGCCGAACAAGCCGAACCGCAAGCCGGTGCGCCGGTCGGCCTCATGGCGCAGACCCTGGTGCGCACCGTGATCGCGACGAAGAGCATGATCGCTTCCGACGCCGTCTTCACCGGCGACGTCCAGGCCCAGGGGCAGACCAGCGTCTCGTTCCGCACCGCCGGCAAGATCGAGACCCGCCTCGTCGAGGTCGGCGACCACGTCGCCGCCGACCAGGTCCTGGCCCGGCTCGATCCGCGCGAGCAGCGCTCGAACCTCGCCAACGCGCAGGCCGCGCTCGCCTCGGCCGAGGCCCTGTCGACGCAGGCCAAGCTCGGGTTCAAGCGCCAGGAGCAGCTGATGGCCAGCGGCTACACCACGCGGCCCTCCTACGACAACGCCGAGCAGCAGCTGCGCACGACCCAGGCCGCGGTGGATTCGGCCAAGGCGGCGCTGGGGACCGCGCAGGAGCAGCTGTCCTACACCGAGCTGCGGTCGGGCGTGGCCGGCGTGGTGCTGAGCCGGTCCCTGGAGGTCGGCCAGGTGGTGCAGGCGGGGCAGTCGGTCCTGACCCTGGCGCAGGACGGGCCGCGCGACGCGGTCTTCAACGTCTACGAGGCGCTGCTCGCCGCGCCGCCGCAATCGGGAACCGTGGACGTGACGCTTCAGGGCAACCCGACGGTCACCGCCCTCGGCAGCGTCCGCGAGATCTCGCCCAGCGTCGACCCGGCTTCCGGCACGGTGCGGGTGAAGGTCGGCCTCAAGGAGACGCCGCCGGCGATGACGCTCGGCGCGGTGGTGATCGGTCGCGGCCGGTTCCAGAGCCATGCGGCGGTCGTGCTGCCGTGGTCGGCCCTCTACCGCTGGAAGAACCAGCCCGCCGTGTGGGTGCGCGACCCAAGCGCCGGGACGGTCGCGCCGCGCGTCGTGACCATCGACCGCTACGGCCCCGACAGCATCGCCCTGGCGGGCGGCGTCGCGTCCGGCGAGGAGGTCGTCATCGCCGGCATCCAGTTCCTTCGCCCGGGCCAGACCGTGACGGTGGCCGAGCAGGTCGCGACGGGAGCCGCGAAGTGATGGTGTTTCACCCGATCGCTGACGGTTTCCGCGCGTCGCATCGCGGCCCCCTCTCCCAGGGCGAGAGGGTTGGGGTGAGGGGCGTGACCTCTCCGGTGAGTTCTCGTCCCTCACCCTGTCCCTCTCCCGCTCGGGAGAGGGGACCCGCGTGTCACGCCGCGCCGCAGGTGAAGGATGGAAGCGTGAGGCATTCCGCGTTTCGCGGCATCCAGCTGCCTCTCGTCACCATCCTCGCCGGGACATCGCTGCTCGCACTCGCCGCCTGCAAGCCCGCCGAGGAGGCGAAGGCGCCGCCGGTGCGGCCGGTGCTGTACGCCGTCGCCAAGCCGATCGAGGCGGTGCGGTTCGGGCCGTTCGCCGGCACGGTCGAGCCGCGCTACCAGTCGCAGCTCGGATTCCAGGTCGGCGGCCGCGTCGTCGCCCGCGACGTGACCGTCGGCGACCTCGTGAAGAAGGGGCAGCGGCTCGCCGCCCTCGACACGGTGGTGCCGCGCTTCGCCATGACCCGCGCCGAAGCCGACGTCGCCGACGCCAAGGCGCAGTCCGAGAACGCCGCCGCCACCGAGGCGCGGACGCGTCGCCTGATGGAGGGCGGCAACGTCACCCAGGCCCAGCTCGACGGCATGGTGGCCAACCGCGACACGGCGCAGGCGCGCCTGACCCAGGCGCAGGCGAGCCTGCAGAAGGCCCGCGACCAGATGGGCTACACCGAGCTCCACGCCGACTTCGACGGCGTCGTCACCCAGCGCAACGCCGAGATCGGGCAGGATCTCACCGCCGGGCAGACGGTGGTGACCGTGGCCCGGCCCGAGGTGCGCGAAGCGGTGGTGGACATCCCCGACGACCTCGTCGCGGCCATGCCCAAGGACGGCCGCTTCACCGTCGCCCTCCAGAGCGCGCCCACGGTGACGGCGGTCGGCACCGTGCGCGAGACGGCGCCCTTCGCCGATTCGAGCACCCGCACCCGGCGCATCCGGATGTCGCTGGAGAACCCGCCGGGCGCCTTCCGGCTCGGCGCGACGATCACCGTCTCGCTGGTGCGCAAGGTCCCGCCGCGCTTCGTCCTGCCCGCCACCGCCATCCTGAGCGCAGACGGCCGCGACGCGGTCTGGGTCGTCAACGCCGCCGGCGACGCGGCCAAGCGCGTCGCGGTCACGGTGGCCGACCGGAGGGGCGACTACGTCGGCGTCGCGAGCGGCCTCTCGGCCGGCGACCGCGTCGTGGTCGCCGGCGTCCACTCCCTCGCCGAGGGCCAGGCGATCCGCCTCGCGGATACGCCCATCGCCGTTCCCGGCACGCAGGACCTTTGATCGTGGGCGGATTTTGAATCGTGGGCAGGATTTCCGATCGTGGGTAACTTCAACGCGTCGGAATGGGCGCTGTCGCACCGCTCGTTCGTGTGGTTCCTCATGGCGATCTGCCTGGTGGCCGGCACGCTCGCCTATCGCGGCCTCGGCCGCGAGGAGGACCCGCCCTTCGCGATCAAGACGATGGTGGTGCAGGCGGTCTGGCCCGGCGCCACGATCGGCGACACCCTCGAGCAGGTCACCGACCGGATCGAGAAGGAGCTGCAGCAGGTCGCGACCCTGGACTACGTCCGCAGCTACACCACGCCGGGCAACGCCACGGTGTTCGTGCAGCTGCGCGACACCACGAAGGCGTCCGAGATCCAGCCGTCGTTCTACCAGGTCCGCAAGCGCCTCGGCGACATCCAGGGCACCTTCCCGCAGGGGATGCAGGGGCCGTTCTTCAACGACGAGTTCGGCGACGTCTACGGCAACGTCTACGGCTTCACCGCCGACGGCCTGAGCCACCGTCAGCTGCGCGACTACGTCGAGGGCGTGCGCACCGAGATCCTCAAGGTGCCCAACATCGGCAAGACGCAACTGCTCGGCACGCAGAAGGAAACGATCTTCCTCGACTTCTCCACGCGCAAGCTCGCCGGCTACGGCATCGACATCCAGTCCCTGATCAAGACGCTGCAGAGCCAGAACGCGATCTCGCCCTCGGGCGTGGTCCAGGCCGGCCCCGAGCGGGTCTCGGTGCGGGTGAGCGGGCAGTTCTCGTCCGAGACCTCGCTGGAGACGATCAACCTGCGGATCAACGACCGCTTCTTCCGCCTCTCGGACGTGGCCGAGATCAGCCGCGGCTACGAGGACCCGCCCGCGGCGCTGTTCCGCGTCGATGGCAAGCCGGCGATCGGTCTCGCCATCGCCATGCGGCCGAACGCCAACCTGCTGCATTTCGGCGAGGACCTGAAGGCGCGGATGCGCCTGATCGAGGCCAAGCTGCCGATCGGCGTCGGCATCCACTTGGTCTCCGACCAGCCCCGCATCGTCGAGGAGGCGGTCGGCGGCTTCACCCAGGCGCTCGTCGAGGCGGTGGTGATCGTGCTCGCGGTGAGTTTCGTCAGCCTAGGCGTGCGCGCCGGCTTGGTGGTCTCGATCTCGATCCCGCTGGTGCTCGCCATCGTCTTCGTGGTGATGCAGATCATGGGCGTCACGTTGCAGCGCATCTCGCTCGGTGCGCTGATCATCGCGCTGGGCCTGCTGGTCGACGACGCGATGATCACCGTCGAGATGATGGTGGCGCGGCTCGAGCTCGGCGATTCGCTGAAGAAGGCTGCGACCTTCGCCTACACCTCCACCGCCTTCCCGATGCTGACGGGCACGCTGGTGACCGTGGCCGGCTTCCTGCCGATCGGCTTCAACGGCTCCTCGGCCGGCGAGTACACCTACTCGCTGTTCGTGGTGATCGCGGCCTCGCTCCTGGTCTCGTGGGTGGTGGCCGTGCTGTTCGCGCCGCTGATCGGCGTGACATTGCTGCCCAAGACCATGAAGAAGCACAGCCACGAGCCCGGCCGCATGGGGCGCCTGTTCCTGCGCGTGCTCGTCGCCGCCATGCGCTGGCGCTGGCTCACGGTCGCTGCCTGCGTCGCGCTGCTCGGCCTGTCGATCTTCGGCATGACCTTCGTGCAGCAGCAGTTCTTCCCGGCCTCCGACCGCACCGAGATCCTGGTCGACTTCACCCTGCCGCAGAACGCCACCATCACCGAGACGCGGGCGCAGATGGACCGGTTCGAAGCCACGTTGAAGGGCGACCCGGACATCGAGCGCTGGTCGTCCTATGTCGGACAGGGCGCGGTGCGTTTCTACCTGCCGCTCGACCAGCAGCTCGCCAACAGCTTCTTCGGGCAGGTCGTCGTCGTGACGACGTCGCTGGAGGCGCGCGACCGCCTGTTCCCCAAGCTCGAGGCGCGGACGAAGCGCGACTTCGTCGGCACCGACGTGTTCGTGAACCCGCTCTCGCTCGGCCCACCGGTGGGACGGCCGATCCAGTACCGCCTCAGCGGGCCGGACCTGCAGGTGGTGCGCGCCAAGGCGCTGGCGCTCGCCGACATCGTCGCCAAGAGCCCGCATGTCGGCGTGCCGACCTTCGATTGGAACGAGCCCGGCAAGGTGCTGCGGGTCGAGATCCTGCAGGACAAGGCGCGCCAGCTCGGCGTCACCAGTCAGGACATCGCCGGCATCCTCAACGGCGTCGTCGGCGGCTCCTCGATCACACAGGTGCGGGACTCGATCTACCTCGTCAACGTCGTCGGCCGGGCGCAGGCGGCGGAGCGGACCTCGCTGGACACCCTACAGAGCCTGCAGGTGAGCCTGGCCAACGGCTCGGTGGTGCCGCTGCTCGCCTTCGCGCGGATCGGCTTCGACCTGGAGCAGCCGATCGTCTGGCGCCGCGACCGGGTCGCGACGCTCACGGTTCGCGCACCGATCGTCGACGCGACTCAGCCGCCGACGATCGTGGCGGCGCTCGCCTCCGACATCGCCGCCTTCACGGAGGCGCTGCCCGAGGGTTATGCGCTGGCCACCGGCGGCGCCGTCGAGGAGGCGGCCAAGGGCCAGGGACCGATCGCGGCGGTGGTGCCGGTGATGCTGCTGACCATGGCGGTGTTCCTGATGATCCAGCTTCAGAGCGTCCAGAAGCTGTTCCTGGTGTCGAGCGTGGCGCCACTCGGGCTCATCGGCGTCGTCGCGGCGCTCCTGCCCTCGGGCAAGCCGATGGGCTTCGTCGCGATCCTCGGCATCCTGGCGCTCATCGGCATCATCATCCGCAACGCGGTGATCCTGGTGAGCCAGATCGAGGAATGCGAGGCCGACGGGCTCGGGCCCTGGGACGCGGTGGTGGAGGCGACGCGCCACCGCATGCGCCCGATCCTGCTGACGGCGGCGGCGGCGAGCCTCGGCATGGTGCCGATCGCCCGCGAGGTGTTCTGGGGGCCGATGGCCTACGCGATGATCGGCGGCATCATCGCGGCGACTTTCCTAACGCTGTTCTTCCTGCCGGCGCTCTACGTCGGGTGGTACCGGATCCGCCCGCCGGCCGCGAACGGTCCGAAGCCTAACGCGGCTTGATCGCCCGCCGCGGCGAGGTCGGCGGTGCGGACTCGATCGGGGCGACCCGCTGCGGCGGGATCGCCACCGGCGTCGAGAACGCGCCCAGGTTGTCCACCAGCTTCGTCAGCAGGCGGATCGTCTCGGCCACCTCGTCTTCCTTGAGCGCGGCGAGGAAGTTGCGCTCGCGCTGCAGCGCCACCACGGTGATGCGGTCGTGCAGGTCGAGGCCGGCGGGCGACAGCGCCAGCAGGCGGCGGCGTGCGTCCTCGGCGTCGCCGCGGATCAACACGAGGCCGCGGCTTTCCATCCAGGCGATGCTGCGGCTCACCACCGCCTTGTCGAGGGCGGACAGCTCGCAGATCCGGTGTGCGGTGATCCACGGGTCCGAGGCGAGCCGGTACATGATCCGCCAATCGGTCAGGCCGACGCCGAAATGCTGCCGGTAGAAGATCGACGCGTTGTTGGTCAGCGTGTTGGACAACAGGGTCAGCAGCGCCGGCACGTAGACCTTCGGGTCCACCATGGCGCTCGTGCTTCCGTTTACGTCGGGCGTCTCGTCTGCGCCCTCGTTCGATCGACCCATTGGCCACACCCCGCCGGGACTTGTTCACCCGTTCATCGCCACGCGATGCCGGATCGTCCCGGTCGCCGGAATACTTAGACCTGTTCCCGGGCGTTGCGCACCTGCAACGTGGAAACTTGTCTCCGCCGACACAACCTTATTTGCCGGCGGAAGTTCGCTTAAGGCGTGCCGGCGCTGCACAGAGCGGGCGCGAGGGCGGCGAGCGCGGGGCGATAGGCTGACAAGTGCAAGCCGTCGCGCATCGCGCCGGGCTTGGCGAAGCCCGTGGTCCCGTCTCGGATGGCGGCGAACGGGTCGGCGAAGCGGCAGCCGAGGCGCGTGCACAGGGCCTTCAGGCGCTCCGAGTAGTCGCCGACCGCCAGCGGGTCGAGGCGTCCGTCGAGCTCGCGCCCGATCGGCGGAAGCGCGGTGACCACGAGGCGATCCGTCGTGGCCGTCAGCTGCCGGATGATCCGCGTCGCGGCCGCCTCGTAGCGCGCCGCCGCGGCCGGGTCGCGCGGGTCGTTCTTGGACAGGATGTCGTTGGTGCCGATCGTCAGCACGGCGGCCCGCGGACGCACGGGAAACCGCAGGGTCGCGACGAGGTCGGCGTAGACCGGTGCGGTGGCGCCGCTGACGCCGCCGTTGACGAGTTCCAGGCCGCAGGGCCGCTGGGCCGGGGCCTGCAGCTCCGCGTGGGAATCGCCGGCCAGGAACACGTAGGCCGCCGGCGCCTCGTCGAGATGCGCCTGCACCGCGTAGAGCCGTCCCAGGGCGTAGGCCCGTACGTTGACAGGGGCGGTGGCGAGCATCCGCCCGACCAGGATGCCGGCGCCGACGAGCAGCACGGCGGTGGCGGCGAGCGCGACCCGGCGCCTCATGCGCGGACGGTCCCGGCTCGGTCGACCGTGGCCCCGGGCCGGGAATCGGTGGTGGCGTAGTAGGGCTTGATGTCGAGGAGCGGCGTGCCGTCGAGGCAATCGAGCCCGCGTACCGTCAACGTCGCGCCATCGCGCCCTAGCAACTCCACCACAGAGAGCGCGATCGGGTTGGGGCGCGCCGGCGAGCGCAGCGAGAACGTGCCGCGGCTCCCGTTCGCGTGGCGCGGGCGCTGGACGAGGAGGCCGCGCTCGGCCCGGTCCATCCAGTAGAGCAGGATCAGATGGCTCGCGCCCTCGACGTTCCGGAGGCCCGCGGCGTAAACCGGATCGACCTCGACGGTGCAGGCCGCGTCGGTCTGCAGCCCGTTCTTCGGGCACTGCCCGCGGATGGTCCACGGCGTGCGGATACGGCCGATGAAGTGCACGCCGGCATCGGCCTGCTCGGGGAGGGCGATTGCCTCCTCGCCCTCGCGGCGCGCGAAATCGTTGCTGTCAGCGTCCATGGCGTCCCGACCGGTCCGTCCGGCGGCTTTCCGACAAGTCGGCGCGGACCGCAAGCCCCGCCTCGCGCGACCGGGCAGGGGGGTGTAGAGCCGAGACGAAGCAGCAAGGGGATCGCGCGTGATCGAGAACGAACTGCGCCCGATGGAGGCGGTGGCCGACGTCGCGACCGCCGTGGACCGGCTCGTCGAGCTGCATGCCGGCGCGACCCAGGCCCTGCGCACGGCGCTGACCCGGACCCTCGACGGCGGCACGCCGCCGGACGCCGCCGAGCGGCTGCAGTTCCGCTACCCCGAGCTGCGCGTCACCTACCGGCCCGCCGGCCCGGTGCCGCGGATCAGCCGCGCCACCGCCAAGATGCAGGCGCCCGGCACCTACAGCACCACCGTGACCAGCCCCGCGGACTTTCGCGCCTACCTGACGGCGCAGCTCGAGCCGCTGGTGGCCGATTACGGCGTCGGGCTCGAGGTCGGCCTGAGCGCGCAGGAGATCCCGTATTCCTACGTGCTCGAGCCGGGCACCGACCTCGGCGCCGGGCGGGTGAGCCCGGCCGAGCTCGCGACCTGGTTCCCGGTGCCGCTGCTGTCGCTCGTCGGCGACGAGATCGCCGACGGCCTGTGGCAGCCAATGGCCGACGAGCCGCGCCCGCTCGCCCTGTTCGACGCCGTGCGAGTGGATTACTCGCTGCGCCGCCTCGTGCACTACACCGGCTGCGACTGGCGCGAGGTGCAGCCCTGGATCCTGCTCACCAACTACCACCGCTACGTCGACCAGTTCGTCCGCCACGGACTGGAGCGCCTGGCCTCGGGCGCGGAGGGCTTCACCAAGCTGGTCATGCCGGGCGGCATCACCGTGACGCGCGGCGAGGCGGCGTCGGCCGATCCGGCGGCGCTGATGGCGGCCTCGCCCTGGCATCGCTTCCAGATGCCGGCCTACCACCTCGTCGCGGAAGGTGCCGACGGCACCGCGCAGGGCACCACGCTCGTCAACATCGGCGTCGGCCCGTCGAACGCGAAGACGATCACCGACCACCTCGCGGTGCTGCGTCCGCATTGCTGGCTGATGGTCGGACATTGCGGCGGCCTGCGGCAGTCGCAGACCATCGGCGACTACGTGCTCGCCCACGGCTACATGCGCCGCGACCGCATCCTCGACGAGCTGGTGCCGCCGGACGTGCCGGTGCCGGCGCTCGCCGAGGTGCAGCTCGCGCTGCAGGCCGCGGCCGCGCAGGTGACGGGCGAGAAGGCCGACGCGCTCAAGCGCCGCCTGCGCACCGGCACCGTCGTCACCTACGACGACCGCAACTGGGAGCTGCGCTTCAGCCAGGAGCGCCGCCGGATCAACCTCAGCCGCGCCATCGGCGTCGACATGGAAAGCGGGACGATCGCCGCGCAGGGCTACCGGCTCCGCGTCCCCTACGGCACCCTGCTCTGCGTCTCCGACAAGCCGCTGCACGGCGAGATCAAGCTGCCGGGCGCGGCCAACGCGTTCTACGAGCGCGCGGTGGCCGAACACCTGCTGATCGGGCTCGCCGCCCTCGACATCCTGCGCGGCGACCGCCACGGCCTGCACTCGCGCAAACTCAGGAGCTTCGACGAGCCGCCGTTCCGGTAGAGCGTCCTCGCTATTTCAGCGTGCCGGCAATCCAGCCGATGATCGCGTCGGCGACCTCGCCGTTGTTGGTCTCCAGCATCATCATGTGGCCGTTGCCGTGGATGCCGTGCTCGGCCAGCGCCAGCCGGTCGGGCTTGGCGCCGGCCTGTTCGAGGAAGGCGCCCGTGCAATCGTCCATAGTCGCGCGGAACGACGCCTCGGCCGTGACGATCACGGCGGGCACGCGCGCGAGGTTCGGCAGCTTGCGTGCCGGCTCGGCCTGGAGCCAGCAGCGGATCTGGCCGGGGCGGAGCGGCGCCTCGGACTGCGCCACCACCAAGTCCGTCGAAGGCGAGACCGGCGGATCGAAGGTCAGCGGCACGCGGGTGATCCCGTAGGGCCGCGCGCGGGCCTCGCCGACCTTCTCGTACCAGTCGGCGCCGCCCTTGAAGCGGATGTCGTAGAAGGTCGGCCCGTTCGGCTCGACGGCGACGTGTGCCTTCACGAGGTCGGGCCGCCGGTCGGACACCGCCCAGCCGAACACGCCGGCCTGCGAGTGCGTCAGCAGGACGGAGGGACCGATCTTCTCCAGAAGCGCGATCAGCGCCGGGTCGACGAGCTCCTCGCTGCGCAGGGCGCTGGCGATGAACGGGACCTGCGAGAAATAGAACTGGTCGAACGCCGCGTTGCCCTTCACGCCGGCTCCGCCCGGCCAACGGGTGTGGAGCTTGGCCTGCGGGAACAGGCCGAAGTTTTCCTGGCCCGTGAAGATCGTCTCGAGGTCGTTCGGCGCGAGGCGCGCATAGGGCCCGTAGGCCTCCGGGTTGTCCCCGGATCGGCCGCGCCCGACCTGATCGACCACGTAGACCGCAAAACCCTTCTCGACGAAGCGGTCGACCCAGCCGGGACGGCCGTCGGGCGTGCCGAGGAAGTTGACACCGGTCTGCGCCGTGCCGTGCACCATCACCACGGGGTAGGGCTGCGTCACCTGCGCCGGCGCGTGATACTGGACGAACATCTGCCCGACCGCAGCCGCCTTGCCGCCGGCCGTCTCGTAGGTGCCCCCGACGAAGAAGTAGCCCTCGCGCTGCGCCGGCTTGAAGGTCGCCGGGTGGTCGGGGGCGGGCTCGGCCAGGGCCAGCGAGCCGAAGCACAGCAGCGCGCATACGCCGCCCAGGACGGGTTTCCGCATCGTGACCTCCCATCGACGTTCTGTTCGCGTCGGATGGGACGCTAGCAGCCGGACAGCGTTCGCGTCAGGCCGGATGGAGTGGGGACCGAGAGGGCGAAGGCCGTCTGTCCCGGCACGCGTCCGTCACCGCCGCCCGCCCCACATCCCGGTGCGTTCCGAGCGGGCCTGCTCTTCCGCCGCCAACAGGTCCGGCGGGGCGTCCTCGGTGGCGCGGGCGCCGCCGGCCGAGAGGATCAGGGCGGCGAGGTCGTCGCCGTCGATGCGGCACCGGGTGCCTTGGGTCCCGCCGGCATCGGGCGTGCACACCACCTCGCGGCGGCGCAGGTATCGGGCGAGCTGGCGGGCGAGGTGGCCGCCCTGGCCGTCGACGCCCGTGAGTCGCACGGTGCGGCCGCGGAACGAGAGCGTGCCGGTGTCGATCACCTCGGGCACGCCGCGCGCCTCGGAGCCGGGGGGCTGTGCGGCGGGCGCAGCC
>NZ_VRUX01000779.1:0-1638 GCF_008039885.1 Methylobacterium sp. WL103 | reverse complement strand
GGGGACCGCACCGCCCGCTGCGGCCAGGATCGCGTCGCAGTCGAGCCCCTCGACGGCGAGGTCGCCGAGGCGGTCGAGGCGGGCGTCGAGGTCGGCGGTCTCGCGCGCCTGGACGAGCCCGAGATGGCGCTCGGGCAGGACCAGCGACGCGTCCCGCATCAGCGCGCCGAGCACCGGGATGCCGACGCGCTGCAGCCCGGCCTCGACGAGGCGGCGATGGCGGGCGCTGGCGACCTTGTTCAGCACCACCCCGGCGATCTTGACGCGCCGGTCGTAGAGAGAGCAGCCGAGCGCGATGGCGGCGGCCGATTGCGCCGCCCCGGAGACGTCGAGCACCAGCAGCACCGGCCAGCCGTAGCGGGCGGCGATGTCGGCGTTCGCCCCCGTGCGGCCCTCGCCGGCGCGGACGCCGTCGAACAGGCCCATCGACCCTTCCGCCACGACGATGTCGGCATCGCGCACGGCAAAGCCCGCGACCGCGTCGAGGAGGGCCGGCCCCATGGCGAAGCTGTCGAGGTTCACGCTCGGATGGCCGGTGGCGGCGGCGTGGAAGGCCGGGTCGATGTAGTCCGGCCCGCATTTCACGCCCCGCACGCGCAAGCCGCGCCGGGCGAGCGCCCGCATCAGCGCGAGCGTCACGGTGGTCTTGCCGGAGCTCGACCGCGGCGCGGCGACGAGGATGCCGGGCACGCTCATGCGTTCGAATCCTCGGCGTCCACCGTCCCGACCGCGCCGCCGGGCCGGAACCGGCGGTCGTAGTCGGCGGCGTAGAGCGCGCTCTCGCGAAAGTCTTCGGCGCCGAGCGCCGGCCCGACGAGGATGAGCGCCGTGCGCTCGATGCCCGACCCCGCCACCAGGTCGGCGATCGTCGCCAGCGTGCCCGTGATCACCCGCTCGTCCGGCCAGGAGGCGCGGAACACCACGGCGGCCGGGCAGGGCGCGCCGTAGAACGGGATCAGCTCGGCGACGACCTTGTCCAGGATGTGGATCGAGAGGTGCAGCGCGAGGGTCGCGCCGGTGGCGGCGAAGGCGGCCAGCGTCTCGCGCTCCGGCATCGCGCTCGCCCGGCCGGAGGTGCGGGTGAGGACGACCGATTGCGCCACGCCCGGCACCGTCAGCTCGCGCTTCAAGAGCGCGGCCGCGGCGGAAAACGCCGGAACGCCCGGCGTGACCGTGTAGGGGATGCCGATGCGGTCGAGGCGGCGCATCTGCTCGGCGAGCGCGCTCCAGATCGAGAGGTCGCCGGAATGCAGCCGGGCCACGTCCTCCCCGCGCGCATGCGCCGCCTCGATCTCGGCGACGATCGCATCGAGGTCGAGCGGGGCGGTGTCGACGATCCGCGCGCCGGGCGGGCACCAGCCGAGGATCTCCGGCGCGACCAGCGAGCCGGCATAGAGGCAGACCGGGCAAGCCGCGATGCGGTCGCGCCCGCGCAACGTGATGAGGTCGGGGGCGCCCGGTCCGGCGCCAATGAAATGGACGGTCATGCGGTCGCGATCTGCGCCGCTCGGGCGCGCTTGGATTCAAGATTCGGGTGTTCGGCGCCCGTCGGCGCCATCGCCGCGAGCGCGCAGGTGACCCGCCCGTCGTCGATGCGGGCGAGGACGAGGCGTCCGCCCTCGCCAGCCACCGCCAGGG
>NZ_VRUX01000778.1:0-1640 GCF_008039885.1 Methylobacterium sp. WL103 | reverse complement strand
GCGCCGTCCCGTCCGCGCCGACGAGGCGCTGCCAGTGATGCACGGCATCGAACAGGCGATAGGCGGCGGCGAGGCGCCCGGCGGTGTCGACGGGAAGCACTCCGCTCGCGCCGGCCTGCTCCAGCACCGCGTCGGCGGTGGCGCCGACGAGCGCCGGCTGCTCGTGCGCATGGCCGAGCACCAGGGCCTGGGCGAGGAACTCGAGGTCGAGCAGGGCGCCCGGCGCCATCTTGAGGTCGAGCGGCCCGCGATGGCCCTTCTCGCGCGCGACCAGCCCGCGCATGTCCCGCGCCGCCCGGCACACCGCACCGGCGTCGCGGACCTGCGCCACCGTCTCGCGGATACCGGCTTCGATCTCGGCGCCGAGGCCCGGGTCGCCCGCGATCACCCGCGCCCGGGTCAGCACCATGTGCTCCCAGACCTCGGCCTCGCTCCGGTGGTAGGCAAGGAAGCCGCGGACCTGCACCGCCGTCGGGCTGTGCTCGCCGCCGGGCCGCAGGCGGAGGTCCACGGCGTAGAGACCACCGCGGCGGGTCTGGACCGTCAGCGCCGCGTAGAGCCGTTGTGCGAGGCGGTTGTAGGCCACCACCGCGTCGATCGCCCGCCGTCCCGTCGTGGTCCGGTCCTCGGGGTCGAAGTCGTAGACGATCACGAGGTCGAGGTCGGACTCCGCCGTGAGCTGACGCGAGCCGAGGCGGCCGACGGCGAGGATCGCGCAGCGCCCCTTCGGCACGGCGCCGTATTCCGCGGCGAAGACGCGCTCGACCGCTGCGAGGCTCGCAGTGACCGCAGCTTCGGCGATCGTCGAATAGGCCTCGCCGGCCTGGGCCGCCGACAGGATGCCCGAGAGCAGGCGCGCGCCGGTGACGAAGCGCAGTTGCCGGGCGGCGTCGCGGCTGCGGTCGAGGAAGGTCTCGTGGTCAGCCGGGCTGCCGACCAGCGCCGCGTACTGCGCGGCGACCGCGGCTGGATCGGTCGTCGGCGCGACGAAGTCCGGGTCGAGCACCGCGTCGAGCACGTGCGGGCCGGTCCCGACGGTAGCGGCCAGCCGCGGCGCGGTGCCGAGGATGTCGGAGAACAGCAGGCGCAGGCGTTCGTGCGCCAGCAGGATCGTCAGGAGCTCGGACGCGTCCGGCATCCGGGCGAAGGCGTGGTCGAGGGTGTTGAGCGCCGCATCCGGCTCCGCGGTGCCGCCGAGCGCCTGGAGCAGGCTCGGCAGAAGCTCGGTCAGCACGGCGCGGGCGCGGGCGGTCCGCACCGCGGGCCGGCGCCCGAAATGCCAGCCGCGCACGGTCTCGACGGTACGGGCCGGATCGGTGAAGCCGAGGGCCGCCAAGGTCGCCAGCGTGGCGGGATCGTCCTCGCTGCCGCTGAAGACGAGGTCGCCGACCTCTGCCGACAGGCTCGGCGCGGTCTCGAACAGCAGGACGTAATGCGCCTGCACCCGGCCGGCATGGCGCAGGAGCGCCGCCTCGAACGCGGCGCGGGTCTCGAAGCCGCAGAACCGCGCGAAGGCTGCGAGGTCGTCGCCGTCGAGCGGCAGGCGCTGGGTCTGCTCGTCGCGCCGCATCTGCAGGCGATGCTCGATCGTGCGCAGGAACGCGTAGGCCGCGGCGAGCTCGTCGCGGCCTACGCGTTCC
>NZ_VRUX01000777.1:0-1640 GCF_008039885.1 Methylobacterium sp. WL103 | reverse complement strand
GGTGCGGGCGTGGGTGGCGCCGCGGGCACGCGCGAGGTCGGCAAGCCCCGCGACGTAGCTGCCCGGATCGCGGCAATGGCCCGCCTCCTCGACCATGACCCCGAAGGTGTAGCGGCGGTGCAGTGTCGGCTCGCGCTGGCGCAGCTCGTCGGCCGAGAGCTCGAGCCACCGCACGCCGACCGCGTGGCGTATCGCCCAGGCGGCTGCGTCGGCCGCGAAGGCGGCGCGGTCGGGATAGACGTGGAGCAGGCCGCGCCGCTCGATCAGATGACCGAGGCCGGCCTCCTCGGCGAGGCCGGCATGGAGGCGCGGCGCATCCACAAGCAGGGTGCGCAGCGCTTGCGCCGTGTCCGCGATCTGGCGTCCGCTCCGTGCCGCCCAGACGTAGCGCACCAACCAGGGCAGCGCCCGCGGCAGGTAGCGCCAGCGGATCGCCAAGGGTCCGAGTGGATCGGCGAGATAGGACGGGACGCGCTTCCAGATTCCCGGCTCCGCCGGGGGGATCACTGAGTGCGATGAGAGCCAGCCGGCGTTGCCGTAGCTCGACGCCTGCTCCCCGCCGGGCTCGCCCGGATCGACCATCGTGACCCGGTGGCCGGCGCGCAGGCATTCGAGCGCACTCACGGTCCCGATTGCGCCGGCACCGATGATCACCACATCGCGGGCCGATGGTGCCGTCATCCGTCCGGTCTCCTGTCTCAGGCGCTCGCAGCGCGCGCCGAGGGTCCGTAGCGAACGCGGGGCGCCGCAGGCAATGCCGCCGGGTGACGGGCGTCGTTCCCGGGACGCGAAGACCGCCGCCTATGCCATGTTCGAGCGAATGCTCGACATGGGCCATCTCCCCGACGATCGGGCGACGCCGCTCGCGCAGGGCCAGGTCCTGGTCTACCAAGTGCCGATCCCGGAGACATGCACGAGGCGGTGGGGACGCGGATCGTGGACGTGGCAAGTTTTCGCGCGCCGGTGGCGGCATGAATGGGCGCGACATCAGCGGAGACGGCGAAGCGATGGCGGACCGGGTCGAGATCATCGAGAACGCGCGTCTCGTCCTGCCCGGCGGGGTGGTCGCCGGCTGGCTCGCCATGGCCGGCGGACGCATCGCCGAATTCGGCGAAGGCCGGGCTCCCGAGCGCGGCCTGGATCTCTTCGGCGACCATCTCGTCCCCGGCCTGGTCGAGCTGCACACCGACCACTTGGAAAGCCACTACGCGCCGCGCCCCGGCGTGCGCTGGCACCCGCTGGGCGCCGTGATCGCCTACGATGCGCAGATCGCGGCCTCCGGCATCACCACCGTTTTCGATTCGCTGCGCGCCGGCACCGACCCGGACGGCAGCGGCCTCGGGTCCGAGTTCGACACCTTGGCGCAAGCCATTGCCGACGCCCGCGCCGCCGACCTGTTCCGGGCCGAGCACCGGACGCACCTGCGCTGCGAGATCCCTTCCGCCGACGTGATCGACACCGTGCGCGATTTCGTCGCCCGCCACCCCGTCGGCCTGATCTCGCTGATGGACCACACGCCGGGCCAGCGGCAGTTCCGCGACATGGCGAAGTACGACCAGTATGCCGGCCGCGGCGGCCGGCCGATCGAGGCGATCCGGGCCGGCACCGCGCGCAAGATCCGCGACGGCGCCGCCCTGAAC
>NZ_VRUX01000776.1:0-1643 GCF_008039885.1 Methylobacterium sp. WL103 | reverse complement strand
GTTCGAGGCTCCCGGCTGACGCTCCGCTGCGCCGGCGCCGCGGCGGTGATCGAGGCCGACGCCGCGGGCTGCTTCGCCGGCGAGGTCCTGATCCCGGATGTCGCCCCGTGGTGGCCGCACACGCACGGCGAGCCCCGGCTCCATCCGGTCGAGGCCGAGATCGATGGCCACGTGCTGGCGCTCGGCCGCGTCGGCTTTCGCGCGATCGCGCTCGCCCGTCCGTTCGCCGAGGGCTTGAGCCTGACGGTCAACGGCGTGCCGGTGTTCTGCCGCGGCGCGTGCTGGACGCCGGCCGACCTCGTCGGCCATTCCGCCGAGGCTTGCCGCCCGCTGCTGGCGCTGGCGCAGGAAGCCGGCATGAACATGCTGCGGGTGTCCGGCATCACCCTCTACGAGGCGGACGCCTTCTACGACCTGTGCGACGAGCGCGGCATCCTGGTGTTCCAGGACCTGATGCTCGCCAACTTCGACTATCCGATCGACGACCCGGCCTTCCGGGACCGGCTGTTCGCCGAGATCGACGGCTTCCTCGACCGGACGCAGGCCTCGCCCGCGCTCTGCGTCCTGTGCGGCGGCAGCGAGGTCGCGCAGCAGGCGGCGATGCTGGGCTTCCCCCGCGACGCCTGGACCGGCGGGTTGTCGGACGACGTGCTCGCCGCCCGCGTCGCCCGCCTGCGGCCGGACCTCGTGGTGGTGCCGAACTCGCCGTCGGGCGGGGACCTGCCGTTCTCGACCGATGCCGGGCTCGCCCACTATTACGGCGTCGGCGCCTACCGCCGGCCGCTGGAGGATGCGCGCCGCGCCGAGGTCGGCTTCGCCTCGGAATGCCTGGCCTTCGCCAACGTCCCCGACGCCGCGACCCTGCGGGAGGCGGATCTCTGCGACCCCGCGAGCCCGGGCTGGGCCGCCACGGTCCCGCGCGACCGCGGCGCCGACTGGGAGTTCGAGCAGGTCCGCGACCACTACATCCAAGACCTGTTCGGGCTCGATCCCGAGACTCTGCGCCGCGACGACCCGGATCGCTACTGCGCGCTCGCCCGCGCGGCCAGCGCCGAGGTGATGGAGGCGGTGTTCGCCGAGTGGCGCCGGGCGCGCTCGCCCACCGCCGGCGGGCTGGTGTGGTTCTTCCGCGACCTCGCCCCCGGCATCGGCTGGGGCGTCGTCGACGCGGCCGGCCGGCCGAAGTCGGCGTGGTACGCCCTCAAGCGCGCCTTCCGCCCCGTCCAGGTGACGATCTCGGACGAGGGCCTGAACGGCCTCCATCTCCACGTCCACAACGAGACGGCCGCGCCGCTCTCCGCCATCCTGCGCCTCGTCTTCAGCGATGCCGAGGGGCGCGCCGTGGCGAAGGCAGAGCGTGCGGTCGCAGTCGCGCCGCGCAGCTCCGGCACCTGGTCGAGCGCGACTCTGCTCGGGCGCTTCTTCGACGCCACCGGAAGCTACCGCTTCGGCCCCATGGCGCACGCCCTCGCCCATGCGAGCCTGGTCGATGCGGACGCCGACGCCGTCCTCGCCGAGAGCTTCCACTTCCCGCAAGGCCGCGATCCCGTGCCGCGCCCGGTCGGCCTCGCCGCCGCGATCGAACCGGGTGCTGCCGGTCCCGTCCTCCGGGTCTCGGCGGACCGCCACGCGCTCTGCGTGCG
>NZ_VRUX01000775.1:0-1645 GCF_008039885.1 Methylobacterium sp. WL103 | reverse complement strand
GGGCGCGGCCGTCGACGAGCGCGTGGCGCAGGCCGATCGTGGCGGTCTCGGAAAAGCAGGCCGCCGCCACCGCATCGAGGGCGTCGGCGCGGGCGAGCAGGCGGACATGCGCCATCATCCGGCCCTTCTTGCCGAAGACCGGCATCTGCACGACGTCGAGCACGTCATCGCGCATCCGTAGCCGATCGAGCCCCATGGCGAGGTCCTCCCCGGACTGGTCGTCGACCTCGAACGCGATCACCGCGATGGTGCGGTGGTCCGGATGCGCCTCCGGGGACGCCACTGGCGCCGTCTCGTCGAAGGCGAGGGCGCGGACGCAGTTGCTCAGGCCGGGCAGGCGCTTGGTGCCGAATCCGACGCCGGAGCGCCCGAGCCGCCGGGGGCCGGTCGGCGCCGGCGGCCCCCGCCGGCAGGATCGCGCCGGGGAAGATCGCCTCGTAGCAGATCGTCGCCGCCACCGGCGGCAGTCCGGGCACGTCGAGGATGCGCTGGCCGGCCAGCGTGCCGGCGGAGAAGCCGCCCGGCACCGCCACGAACTGGCGCAGGCCCAAAGCCCGCAAGGCCGCGTCGAGGGGGGCCGGCAGGTACTCGCCGAACGGCACGAGGTGGACCTTGTCGTAGCTGTCGACGATGCGGCCGCCGGGCTCGATCGCCATGATCGCGTTGAAGTAGCGCAGGCGCTCGCCGGGCAGCGGCTCCTCGGCGCGGGCCGCACCGGTGATCAGGTGCTGGCCTGGCGCCAGCCCGGCGCCGACCTGCGCCATCGCGGCCGGATCGCGCTGGATCAGGAACGGAAACGCCGATTCCGGCCAGAGGATGTGGGTCGGCGCCGCGCCGCCATCCTCCGGCGGGCGCCGGGTCAGCTCGACGTAGCGATCGACGATGTCCTGCCGGTTCTCGGGGCGGAACTTCGCGTCCTGCGGCAGGTTCGGCTGCACCAGCCGCAGGCGCACCCCCACCACGACCGGGTCGGCCTCGGGATCGACGCGCTCGGCGCCGTAGAGCGCCATCGCGGCCAGCACGATCGCGGCGGCGGCGCTCGGGCCGAAGCGGCTGCGCGGATGCGAGCCGGTGGCCAGCGTCGCCGGCGCCGCGCAGACGAGGATCGCGAGCACCGTCAGGCCGTAGAGTCCGACGAGCGAGGCCGACTGCATCAGCCAGAGGTTCTGCCCGACCGCCATGCCCAGGGTGTTCCAGGGGAAGCCGGTGAAGACGTGCCCGCGCACCCATTCGGCGCCGGCCACCCCGAAGGCGAGGCCGGCGATGCGCCCCGGGCCGCGGACCCAGAGCAGGCCGGCGACGGCAAAGCCCGCCGCGTAGAACAGCCCGAGCGCCGCCGGCAGGCCGAGGACGCCGAGCGGCAGCGCCCACAGGAAGACGTCGGCCTCGACGAGGAAGGCGGAGCCGAGCCACCACAGCCCGGCGAACAGGTAGCCGAAGCCCCAGGCCCAGCCGATCAGCGCGCAGGGCCATAGCCGGGCGGGCCGCGTACTGCGCGAGCCGGCCGTCCCGTCCACCAGCCAGATCGCGACGGCCAGCGACACGGCGAGCGCCGGCAGGAACCCGAAGGGCGGCATGGCCAGGGCGCCGAAGCTGCCGGCGAGAAAGCTCGCGCCCAGCCGGCGCCAGCCGCGCAGGAGCATGA
>NZ_VRUX01000774.1:0-1645 GCF_008039885.1 Methylobacterium sp. WL103 | reverse complement strand
CCCCGAAGCCGGCACCGAAGGCGACTCCGGTCGCGACGCCCGCGTCGGCGGCCGACGCCAAAGCCGCCGCCAAGCCGGCACCGGTCTGGCCCGCAGGCGCGCTCTCGATCACCGAGAATTACGGCGAGTGGACCCTCACCTGCACCCGGCCCGAGACGAATACGGCCTGCATGCTGATGCAGTCGCAAGGGGACAACAAGACCGGCAAGCGCCTGTTCGCCTTCGAGTTGCGGACGCCGAAGGACGGGCGGGCGGAGGGCCTGATCCTGATGCCGTTCGGTCTCTCGATCGACCCGGGCGTCACGTTCAAGCTCGACGACGTGGTGCTGGGCAAGGGCGCGCCCTACATCTCGTGCAGCGCGGAAGGCTGCCTCGTGCCGATCAGCTTCCCGACGCTTGCCACCGACGCGATGCGGACCGCCAAGACCCTCCAAGTGATCGGCGTGAAACCGAGCAACGAGGAGCCCCAGCCGATCGCGGTGCCGCTCGGCGGGTTCGCGGCGGTCTGGGACCGGGCGATCGCCTTCACCAACTGATCCGACGACGGACGGCAGACACCGAGAGCGGCCGGCAAGGCCGCCGACCCGGGCAGGCGAGACGACGAGAGGGCCGAGCATGCGCGACACGATGATCCTGGCGGGGCTGCTGGCCTGCCTCGCTGCCCCGCTCGTCGCGCAGGAGGCCGCTCCCTCCGGCGGCCCGCCCGATTCGATGCCGGACGCGCCGCCGATGGACAAGAAGCGCGTCATGGCCGCGCGCCTCACCGGGCTGGTCGGCTTTACGAACAGCTCATGCCCGGACTTGCAGGGCGATCCGGCCCTCCTGAAGGGCGCCGTCGAGCGCCTCGGGGTCGATCCCAAGGACCTGGAGCAGGGCGAGCTGGCGATGGTCGCGCGCTCGTTCTCCGAGACCTACCAGAAGGACGTGCCGGCGAACTGCAAGCGCGCGATCGAGACGTTCGGCCCGTCGAGCCGGATCGTCCCGAACCTCATCGTGAAACGCTGACCCTCGTCTCGACTGTGGCACGCGGGGACGGCGCGGGACGGCGTCCGAAACCACGATTAAGCGTGCGTTAGCCGCGATCCGGCAGTGTCGGCCCTCAGCGGCGTCGGAGCGTTGCGTCCCTTGTCCGGGGCGCCCGCCGCCCCCGGGTGCGGCGTATCGATGGGCGGGTGGCTCGAGACGGGACCAAGGGTCCGCCGCATGCCCCGCCGCGCGGGCCTCGCGCTCGCGATGCTGGCAGGCCTCGGGCTTCCGGCCGAGGCCGCCAAGCTCCTCGCCGTCTCCGGCACCGAGGCGCAGGGCTACGCCCGCATCGCCTTCACGTTCGACGGCGCGGTCTCGATCAAGGCGCGGCTCTCCGGCGGCGTGCTGGTGCTCAACTACGACGAGCGGACGGAGGCCGGACCGGAGCGGCTGGTCTCCGAGCTGCCCGGCTACCTCGCCGCCGTCCGGCGCGATCCCGACGGCAGCGGGCTGCGGCTGGCCCTACAGCGGCCGATCCGAGTCAACGTGCAGGAGGCCGGCGAGAAGGTGTTCGTCGACCTGCTGCCCGAGAACTGGACCGCCCTGCCGCCGCCCCTGCCGCCGGACGTCGTTGCCGACCTCGCTCGCCGCGCCCGGGCCGCCGAGGCGATCCTGAAGG
>NZ_VRUX01000773.1:0-1650 GCF_008039885.1 Methylobacterium sp. WL103 | reverse complement strand
GCGTTGCGCTGCGGCGGCTGCGAGGCCGCGCCGCGGACCGGGCTGCGCGCCGGATCGGCCTTCTTGGTCGCTTCGTTCGATGCCATGGCGTCAGGAACCGGGTTTCGAGAATGACGACGGGTTCGGAAGCTCGCTCGAACGAGCCCGAACCGACAGCCGCCATCGATCTCGGAGTGCGCCCGCTCTAGCGCAAGTCGTCGGGGTTGTCGACAGCCGCGGCACGTCGCGGGAATGGGAGATGGGCAGGCGCTGGTGGCTGGAAGGCGCTGTAGACTGGCAGGAGTGGAGGGACTCGAACCCGCAACCTCCGGTTTTGGAGACCGGCGCTCTGACCAGTTGAGCTACACTCCTATCGTGTCGCCCAATGCCCGATCGGGCGCCGGGATGCAAGGCCCGGCCGGGCGGGAAATGCGTCAGCGGCCGTGATCGGCCCGCTCGGCCGCCGTCAGCGGCCGCAATCCCGCGGCGTCGGCGTGGAACAGCTCGTCGCTTCGGCCGTAGGGTCCCTTCCGCAGCCGGTCGCGCACCTCCGCGGCGAAGCCGGCGCGGGCCTTGCTGTCGGCGGGCCACGCCATGAGCAGGTCGCGCGTCGGGATCGCGACGGTGACGGCTTCCGCCTTCAACGCGCCCCGGACCCTGTCGAGATAGCTCGGCAGCATCAGGCGGGCGGCGTCGTCGTTGTCGTCCTCGCTCGTCATGACGAAGATGGGCGTGCCGTCGGCGACCGCGAGCGCGAACGCGGCGTCCCTCGAGGCCTCGGCGAGGTTGGCCGGCGCCGGAGCCTCGATGGCGATCGGGATCGCCCCGGCGCCGACGCCCCACCTGTCGAGCATCGACCGGGTCAGGTAGCGCATCCGGTCCGTCCCATCGATGACGTAGGCCACGACCAGGGTCTCGGAGAAGGTCCGCGTGGCGAGGTCCGGCACCTGCCGCAGAATTTCGCGCGGCAGAAGCTGCACCCGCAACTGCGTGCGCACCGCCGCGAGACTCGGCTCTCCGGTCGACGGCGGCGCGTTCACGGCCTTCAGCGCGGTGGCGAGGTGCGTCTCGATCAGTCGCCGGCGCGCGTCGCCGGCGAGCGGGGCGACGCGCGGATAGAGGTTGGTCAGAGCGATCGTGCTGCCGCCGAACAGGATCTGCTTCGGATCGGGGTCGGGGAGGATCTCGGCCCCGGGCAGCATCGCCCGCAGGACGGCCGCCACCTCGGCGCGGAAGCGTCCGTCGCTGAGGGCGTCCGCGCAGGCCGGGCGGATCAGGATCGCGCTCGCGGCGGCGGCGAGCAGCAGACGGCGCGTCGGCCGCGGAAACTCGATCGAGGTGATCATTCCTGAGGATCCGCCGCAGACCACGGGCATCAAGAAAATAAACCGGATGCCTCGTGTCAAGCTCCGGGGCCGTCGCGGCTGAGGGAACGCCGATTTGAGGCGGTGACGACGGGGCTTGGACCCGATTCCACGGCCTCGGCGACGCAAAACGGCCGGCGGAGACCGCCGGCCGTGCCGAATCGCTCGCTTCGAGCGGCTTACGCGTTGATGGCGGCGACGACGCCGGCGCCGACGGTGCGTCCGCCTTCGCGGATGGCGAAGCGCAGCTTCTCCTCCATGGCCACCGGCACGATCAGCGTGACGTCCATGGTCACGTTGTCGCCCG
>NZ_VRUX01000772.1:0-1651 GCF_008039885.1 Methylobacterium sp. WL103 | reverse complement strand
ACCGCCTTCTGGCCGATCAGGCGGGCGGGGCGCGCGGGATCGGGCCGCCCCATCTGGTCGGTGATGCCGTCGGTCATCAGGTAGAAGGTCGCGCCCGCGACCGGCACGGAGACGTCGCGCTCCGGCAGCACCTCGCGCCCGGTGCGGGGATAGCCGAGGCCGCGCTTCTCCCCGCGGATGCGCTCGGCGACGCCGTCGCGGATCACGGTGAGCGACAGGCCGGCGCCCGCGAACAGGAGGGTGCGCGCATCCCGGTCCCAGACGCAGATGCCGCAATCGAGGCCGTCGTCCGACTCCGAGCCGCGGCCGTCCTGGCGCAGCTGCGCCCGCACCATCGTGTCGAGGCCGGCCAGGATCGCGGCAGGCGAGCGCAGGCCGCGCTCGTGCAGCAGGCGGTCGAGGGCGGTGGCCACGATCAGCGTGAGGAAGGCGCCGGGCACGCCGTGGCCGGTGCAGTCGGCGACCACGACGAAGCTCAACCCGTCGACCTCCTCGAGCCAGAAGTAGTCGCCGCCGACGAGGTGGAGCGGCTCCCACAGGACCGCGACCTCGATGCCGGCCCGGTCGAGGGCGGCGTGGTCGGGCAGGACCGAGGACTGGATGCGGCGGGCGTAGCCGATGCTCTCGATCACGAGGCGGTTGGCCTGCTCCAGCTTGGCGTGGGCGGCCGCGAGGTCCCGCAGCAGCTGCTTGGCCTCGTCGCCGGAGCGCAGGCCCTCCACCATGTTGTTGAAGGCCTGGGTGATCACGTCGATCTCGTTGCGCGGGCGGAACTCGCCGTCCATCGCGACGGTGGCCCAGCGCTTGTGCTCGACCTCGCGCATGGCGACGAGCAGGCGCTTCAGGCGGGCGATCACGTGCCGCCGCACCGTCCTATGCAGCGTCGCCACGAAGGTCAGCATCAGCAGCAGGCTGATCGCCAGCGACAGCATCGCCTGCTTCTCGGCGCTGGCGCGGAGGGCCGCGGTGGAGAGAACGACCGTGAGGCTGCCCTCCGCCCGGGTGCCGCCCGCGGGCACGAGGTCGGCGGAGACGTGCGCCAGCTCCCACGGGCGCGTGCGCGGCATCTGCCCGGCCGCGACCACGGTCCGGCCCGACGCGTCGTGCAGGGCGGCGTAGCGGAAGGCCGGGTCGCGGGTCAGCGCGTCGAGGGCGGCGCGGGACCGGGCGGGATCGCGGTTCCAGCCGGGCTGCGCGATGCTGGCGGCGACCAGCGTCGCCATCACCTCGGCGCGCTCGGTGTAGAGCCGATACTGGTCGTTGTAGTTCACCCAGGCGATGGCCGCCTGTGTCAGGAGCACCACCACGGCGATCACCGGGTAGATGCGCAGGAACAGGGTGTAGGCGACGCTGTCGAGGTTGCGCCCGCGGGCGGCGCCGCGCAGGGCGCCCGGCCGCATGATGTCGGCGACGCCCTCTTCCGCGGCCACGTCCGCGAAGCCGAGGTTGGCGGCGAGGTCGTCGCGGCTGAGCGGCCCCAACCCGCGCAGGGACCGGCGCCGAAGCGGGACGGCGGGGCTGGCGCAGTCGCTCATCGTGCCTCTCCGCGCCCCGTCCCGTCCTCGGCCTCCGTGCCGCGGACGCAGTCGCGCCCGGCCGCCTTGGCGGCGTAGAGCGCCGCATCCGCCCGCATCAGCGCCGTCTGCAACGA
>NZ_VRUX01000771.1:0-1656 GCF_008039885.1 Methylobacterium sp. WL103 | reverse complement strand
CTGCCCCGCATCGTCGTCGCGGTCGACCCGCCGGCAAGCTCCGGCCGCTCGGCCGACGCCTGCGGGATCGTCGCGGTGGGCGCGCTCGGCGACACCGCCTACGTGCTCGCCGACGCGACCCTGGCGCGGGCCGGCCCGCAGGCCTGGGCCAACGCCGCGCTGGCGCTCTACCACCGGCTCGGCGCCGACGGACTCGTGGTCGAGGTCAACCAGGGCGGCGAGATGGCGACCGCGGTGCTCGCCCAGTGCGATCCCGCGGTGCCGGTGACGCCGGTGCGCGCCACCCGCGGGAAATACCTGCGGGCCGAGCCGGTCTCGCTGCTCTATGCGCAGGGCCGCGTCCGCCACGTCGGCGCGCTGCCGGCGCTGGAGGACGAGCTCTGCGACTTCGGACCGGACGGGCTCTCGTCCGGCGCCTCGCCCGACCGCCTCGACGCCCTGGTCTGGGCGGTGACGCACCTGCTGCTCGCCCCCCGCGCCGAGCCGCGAATCCGAAGCTTTTGAACAAGCCTCGATGAGCCCGGCTCATCGAGGTCCTGCCCCCGCGATTGCGGGGCGGCGGCGATCCGCCGGACCTCATGGGTTTCGACCCATGAGGCATAGGAAAACTTCCATTCCGAGGAGCCGCCTATGCCGACCCTGCTCACCCGGCTGGCGCGCGCCGCCGGCTACGTGCCGGCCGTGAAGGCCGCGCCCCTCGGGGGGCCGAGCGTCGCCTTGTACGGCGACGCCCGCGCCGTCTGGACCGCCCGCGACGGCACCGCGCTCGCCCGCGAGGGCTACCAGCGCAACGCCGTCGTCCACCGCGCCGTGCGCCTCGTCGCCGAGGGCGCCGCGACGATCCCGCTGGTCGTCACCGGCGCGGAGGCCGTCGACCACCCGATCGCCGCGCTGCTGGCGCGGCCGAACCCGCGCGAGGGCGGCACCCGGCTGCTGGAGACGCTGTACGGGCACCTGATGGTGTCCGGGAACGCCTACCTGGAGGCGGTGTCGCTGGACGGGGTCCCGCGCGAGCTGTTCGCGCTCCGCCCCGACCGGATGCGGGTGGTGCCGGGCGCCGACGGCTGGCCCGCCGGCTACGTCTACGAGGTCGGCGGGCGCCGCGTCGTCTACGACCAGTCCGGCGCCGTGCCGCCGATCCTGCACCTCGCGCTGTTCCACCCCACCGACGACCATTACGGGCTGTCGCCGATGGAGGCTGCGGCCGTGTCGCTCGACATCCACAACGCGGCCGGCGCCTGGAACAAGGCGCTGCTCGACAACGCCGCGCGCCCCTCCGGCGCGCTGGTCTTCGCCGGGGCAGGGGCGTCCCTAAGCGAGGCGCAGTTCGTGCGGCTGAAGGCCGAGCTCGAGGCGAACTACCAGGGCGCCGGCAATGCCGGGCGGCCGCTGCTGCTCGAAGGCGGGCTCGACTGGAAGCCGCTGGCGCTCTCGCCGAAGGAGATGGACTTCGTCGAGGCCAAGGCCGCGGCCGCACGCGAGATCGCGCTCGCCTTCGGCGTGCCGCCGCTGCTCCTCGGGCTTCCGGGCGACAACACCCACGCCAACTACGCCGAGGCCAACCGCGCCTTCTACCGGCAAACCCTGGTGCCGCTCGCCCGCCGCACCGCGGAGGCGCTCGCCCACTGGCTCGCGCCGGCCTTCGGCGACCTCCGC
>NZ_VRUX01000770.1:0-1659 GCF_008039885.1 Methylobacterium sp. WL103 | reverse complement strand
TTCGTCGCCTGGCGCCCGCGGGCGACGGCGAGCGCCCCGTCGGGCACGTCGTCGGTGATCACCGAGCCGGAGGCGACGAAGGCGCCGGCACCGATCGCGACGGGGGCGACCAGCGCCGAGTTCGAGCCGATGAAGGCGCCGGCCCCGATCGTGGTGCGGTGCTTCGAGACCCCGTCGTAGTTGCAGGTGATGGTGCCGGCCCCGACGTTGGCGCGGGCGCCGACCTCGGCGTCGCCGAGATAGGTCAGGTGCGCGGCCTTGGCGCCCGGCCCGAGGCGGGCGTTCTTCAGCTCCACGAAGTTGCCGATGCTGGCGCCGGCCTCCAGCACCGCGCCGCCCCGCAGGCGCGCGAACGGGCCGACGCTGGCGCCCGCCTCCAGGCGCACGTCCTTCAGGTGCGAGAAGGCGTGGACGACGCACCCGTCGTCGACGCGGACGCCGGTGTCGAACACCACGTTCGGCTCGACGAGCACGTCGCGCCCGAGGATCGTGTCGTGGCTGAGGAACACCGTCTCGGGGGCGACCAAGGTCGCGCCGCCGAGCTGGGCGCTGCGGCGCAGGCGCGCCTGGATCGCGGCCTCGGCGACGCCGAGCTGCACCCGGTCGTTGACCCCTTGCGCCTCCGCCTCCGTCACTGGAACCACGGCGACGGAGAGCCCGTCGCCGACGGCCAGCGCCACCGCGTCGGGCAGGTAGTACTCGCCGGCGGCGTTGTCGTTGCCGATCCGCTCCAGGAGCGCCAGCGCGTGGTCGCCCGACAGCGCCATCAGCCCGGCGTTGCACAGGCGCACCGCGCGCTCCGCTTCGCTGGCGTCCTTCTCCTCGCGGATCGCGACCACGCGGGCGCCCTCGGTCAGCACCCGGCCGTAGCCGGCGGGCGCCTCGGTCTCGAAGGCCAGCACCGCCAAAGCCGCACCCTCGGCCAAGGGCGCCCGCAGCCGCGACAGGGTCTCGCCGGTGATCAGCGGGGTGTCGCCGAAGGCGACGATGACGTCGTCGCCTTCCCCGTCGTCGCCCTGGCTCAGGATCGCCCGGGCGGCCAGCACCGCATGCGCCGTGCCGAGGCGCTCGACCTGCGGGTAGATTGCGGCGCCCGGCGCCAGCGCCGCGATCTCGCGGGCGACGTCGTCGCGGCCGGGCTCGGCCACCACGGCGATGCGCGCGGCGCCGGCCGCCTGCACCGCGGCGAGCACGTGGCCGAGCATGCTGCGGCCCGCCAGGCGATGCAGCACCTTCGGCAGGTCGGAGCGCATCCGCGTGCCCTTGCCGGCGGCGAGCACGATCGCGGTGAGGCTTCGCCGCGCGGGGGCCGGTGTCGTCATCGCGTTCAGGTTCCCGGGGACGGTCGCTGGTGCCGCCCGCCGGGACCGGCGCGCGACGGGAGGGGAGCACCCGATTAGCCGATCGCGCCCATCCCGCAAAACGGCGTCGCCTCGCCGTCGCCCTTCCGCTCCGCCGCGCGGCCTCGATCACACAGGCGCCGGAATTCGCGCGCGCCGGCTGCGCTTAACCGAGTGTTCAGGCACCGGGATGGTACGAGGAGCCGATTGTTGCGAACCGTTTCCGGGACTTCGCTGTTTCCGGTCCTGTTGCCGAACCACCCGAACGAAGGGGCACGACGCTGCCGACCGACCCGCGCTCCGATGCCCTCCGCGATCC
>NZ_VRUX01000076.1:0-12319 GCF_008039885.1 Methylobacterium sp. WL103 | reverse complement strand
GGCGCAGCCGGTCGGGCCCCGGGCCCGGCGAGGGGGCGAAGGATTCGCGCAGCGCGTCGCGGTCGTGCATCTCGGCCATCACCCGGGCGGCGACGTCGGGGTGGCCGGCGAGGTACGCCTCCACGTCGAGGCGGCGCATCACGTCGAGCTGCCCGTCGACGAAGGCGATGAGGTCGGTGTCTGCAATCGGGTCGGTCATCGCGCTCGTCCTGTCGTCTCGTTCGTCGTCCTCGACGCGGGGCGCCGCCCTGCCGCCCGTTCGTCTCGTCGCGCCGGGGTGCCTACCGCGTCCGGCGTCGTCCCGTTCCGCGGGGTCAGAAGTCCCCGACGGCGCGACGGAAGTAGGGGGCGTCGCCCGGCCCCTCAGAGCGGCCGTCGCGGGCGACGAGGCGCAGACCCGGCCGCTCCGGCCCGCGCGCACGCGACTCCTCGGCAGCATTTCCGGGAGCTTTCCGCGCCGTGCCCTCCCGCGCGCCGCCCTCGCCCTCCTCGAAGGCGCGCAACGCCGCCCGGCCGCGCCCGAGACGCGACATCAGCGTGCCGATCGGGATGCCGAGAACCGCCGCCGCGTCGGCGTAGGCCATGCCTTCGAGGGTGACGAGGTGCAGGGCGGCGCGCTGCTCCTCGGGGAGCGTCAGGAAGGCGCGGCGGATCTGGGCGAGGCGGACTTGGCCCTCCTGGGCCGGCGGCGCCACCTCCTCGTGCATCTGCACCAGCACGTCGGCGTGGCGGGTCTCGACGCGCTTGCGGCGCTGGTCGTCGATGAAGACGTTGTGCAGCACCGTCATCATCCAGGTGCGCAGGTTGGTGTTCGGCCGGAGGCTGCCTTCCGCCTCCAGCGCGCGGACCAGCGTGTCGTGCACGAGGTCGTCGGCCCGCAGGGTGTCGCGGGTGAGCGAGCGCGCGTAGCGCCGCAGCGGCACCAGCAGGTCGACGATGTCGGGACGCTTGGTCTTGTCGGCGATCATGGAGCGTAAACGGACCCGCGCGCGGCTTTAATCCACCCGCGCAGCGAGAATCCCGTTTGGGACGATCCCGCGCGGGGCGCCTACTGATACGCCTTCTGCAGGTCGAGGGAGCAGTCGCGGCCGATCTTCTCGTAATGCTCGGCGAGCCAGGCCTGCGCGGCGCCGCGGCCCTTGTCGCGCAGGCGCTGGAACACGCGCCAGCGGGCGTCGAGCTTCGAGGCGGCGTTGTAGTCCTCCAGCGCGTCGGTGCCGTCGATGCGGTGGACCAGCACCCGCTGGTACTGGCCCTGGCCGAGCACGCCCTCCTCGATCAGCCCGTCGACGAAGTCGATCGCGCGCAGCTCGCGCATCAGGTTGGCGTTGAAGGTGATCTCGTTCAGCCGGTCCTGGATCTCCTTCTCGGTCCGCGGGGTCTCGCGGCGCTCCACCGGGTTGATCTGCACCAGGACGATGTCGCGGGTCACCGCGCCGCGATGCAGCGGGTAGAGCGGCGGGTTGCCGAGGTAGCCGCCGTCCCAGTAGGGCACGCCGTCGATCTCCACCGCCTGGAACACCGTCGGCAGGCAAGCCGAGGCCATCAGGTGATCGACGGTGAGGCGCTCGCGCTCGAACACCGCGAGCTTGCCGGTCCAGACGTTGGTGGCCGAGACGAAGACGCCGGCGGTGTTTGATTCGCGCAGGCGCTCGAAGTCGACCTGGGCGGCCAGCGCCTTGCGCAGCGGGTTGATGTTGAGCGGGTTCGAGACATAGGGGCTCGGCGTCAGCACCTTCGACCAGAACTCGATCACCGGGTTGCCCTTCAAGGCACCGAACATCCCGTGGAACAGGCTGCGCTGGCCGGGGGAGAAGTCTCCGTCGAGGCTGACCTCGCGCCAGAACCGCTCCAGCCCGGCGCGGGCGCCCTCGGGACCGCCCGCGAGCCAGCCGTCGATCATCACCACGGCGTTCATTGCGCCGGCGCTCGCCCCCGTCACCGCCTCGAAGCCGAGGCGCCCGTCCTCGATCAGCGCGTCGAGGACGCCCCAGGTGAAGGCGCCGTGCGCGCCGCCGCCCTGAAGCGCGAGCGCCACGTTCTTCTCGGCCCGCGGCCCTGCGAGCACGTGGTGCGACGGGTGCGCGGAAGGGCTGTCGGCGATGCCGTCAGAGACCGGCTCGGGCACGGCGGTGGCCGGGTTGTCCGGCTCGGGACGATCGGTGGAGGACTTTGAGGTCAACGTCATCATCGCCTCGACATGGGTTGTTGCACTGCAATATCAACGCACGCACCGCAGCATTTTCCTACGGACGTGGCGGCGGCGCAAGCGCGGCGAACGCCCGACGGTTCCGCGAATCGGCCCTGCCAGAGGCGGGGCGATCGGCGGTGTCGGCATCGCAGGGGCACGCTCGGAATCCGGCGGCGGAGCGCGCGATCCCGTTGGCGGGCAACGCCTTTCCGGGGCACGCGGAGAACGATCGGCCTGAGCTGTGGCGTGCGCGAACTCGACATCGCCGGGCGGATGCGACATGACACGCGCGGTGCAGACATGCAGGGCCGCGGGATTGACGCGGTCGTGCGTCAATCGCAGCTAAACGATCGAGGGCGTAACGCGATCGCATGCTGCGCGCAGCCGCCGGCCGATCGCGCCCCGCGAAACACCAAGGCCTTGAACGAAGGTCCACGATGGAAGCCATGCAAGCCGCCAGCCTCGACCAGAACCCGCTCGCCGCGCAGGTCGCGGGCCTGACCGGACCGGAGATCGCCGGGCCGGCTCCGCGGCACCGCACCGTCGGCGTGCGCGTCGGCGAGGGCGAAGGCGCGGTGATCGTCGGCGGCGGGGCTCCGGTCGTCGTCCAGTCGATGACCAACACCGACACCGCCGACATCGACGCCACGGTGGCGCAGGTCGCCCAGCTGGCGCGGGCCGGCTCGGAGCTGGTCCGCATCACCGTCGACCGCGACGAGGCCGCGGCCGCCGTGCCGAAGGTGCGCGAGCGCCTCGACCGCATCGGCTGCCACGTGCCGCTGGTAGGCGACTTCCACTACATCGGCCACAAGCTCCTCTCCGACCATCCGGCCTGCGCCGAGGCGCTGGCGAAGTACCGGATCAACCCGGGCAACGTCGGCTTCAAGGAGAAGAAGGACGTCCAGTTCTCGACGATCATCGAGCAGGCGATCCGCTACGGGAAGACCGTGCGCATCGGCGCGAATTGGGGCTCGCTCGACGAAGCGCTGCTCACCCACCTGATGGACGAGAACGCGAGGCTTCCCCGGCCGATCGACGCCCGCGCCGTGATGCGCGAGGCGATGGTTCAGTCGGCGCTCTCCTCGGCGGAGCGCGCGGTGGAGCTGGGCCTGCCGAAGGACCGCATCATCCTCTCCGCCAAGGTCTCGGCGGTGCAGGACCTGATTGCGGTCTACCGCGAGGTCGCCCGCCGCTCGGACTACGCGATCCACCTCGGCCTCACCGAGGCCGGCATGGGCTCGAAGGGCTTGGTCGCGGCGTCGGCCGCCATCGGCGTGCTGCTGCAGGAAGGCATCGGCGACACGATCCGTTACTCGCTGACGCCCGAGCCCGGCGGCGACCGCACCGTCGAGGTGAAGGCCAGCCAGGAATTGCTGCAGACCATGGGCTTCCGCACCTTCGTGCCGATGGTCGCGGCCTGCCCCGGCTGCGGCCGCACCACCTCGACCACGTTCCAGGAACTCGCCCGCGACATCCAGAACTGGATCGTCACCTCGATGCCGGAGTGGAAGAAGACCTATCCGGGCGTCGAGGGCCTGAACGTCGCGGTGATGGGCTGCATCGTCAACGGACCCGGCGAATCGAAGCACGCCGACATCGGCATCTCGCTGCCGGGCACCGGCGAGACCCCGACTGCGCCTGTCTTCATCGACGGCAAGAAGGCGATGACGCTCCGCGGCGCGACGCTGGCCAAGGACTTCGAGACGGTGGTGATCGACTACATCGAGCGCCGCTTCGGCCAGGGCGCGCGCAACGCCGCGGAGTAGGACGACCCGATTGTAAAGCGTAACGCGCGCGCTCTTCCCTCCCCCCTCTGCGGGGGAGGGTAGACCTCGCGTCAGCGAGGGTCGGGAGAGGGGAGTGACCTTTCCGGACAACACGCTCCCCTCTCCAGACCCGCTGCGCGGGCCACCCTCCCCCGCAGAGGGGGGAAGGAAGAGCGGCTTGGGAACCGCCCTGTTCCCGCTCGGGCGCCGGCGTGATAGCAGGGCCTCGAAGGCCCCGTGAGCGGCGGGCCCCGCGACCGCGCGGGTTCATTTCACGCACGCGGTCGCATCCTCCGGTGGGACCTTCGATGCGCCACACCGCGAAACGCCGCGCAGGCCTGAGCCTCGAACGCACCCGATGACACACCCTGCCACACCGAGCGGTCCTGCCGCTCAGCCCGGCGCCGTGCCGGACAAACCCGCGGCGGCCGCGACTGGGGCCGCGAGCCTGCCGGCCGGCACCCTCGATCCCGTCGAGGGGCAGAGCCAGGGCCATGCCGCCCCGGGGCTGTGGACGCTGGCGGTCGGCTCGGTCGGCGTGGTCTACGGCGACATCGGCACCAGCCCGCTCTACGCCTTCCGCGAGGCGCTGGTGCCGGCCCGCTACGACAACATCCTGCTGCCCGAGGAGGTGCTCGGCACCGCCTCGCTGATCCTGTGGGCGCTGTTCCTGATCGTGACGGTGAAGTACGTCGCGATCCTGCTGCGCATGGACAACAACGGCGAGGGCGGCATCCTCTCGCTGATGGCGCTGGCGCGGAAGGCGCTCGGCGGATCGCGGATCGTGTTCGCCCTCGGCCTGCTCGGCGCGGCCCTGTTCTACGGCGACGCGGTGATCACCCCGGCGATCTCGGTGCTCTCGGCGGTGGAGGGTTTGAAGCTCGTCACGCCGGCCTTCGAGGGCTCGGTGCTGCCGATCACCGTGGCGATCATCCTGGCGCTGTTCCTCGTGCAGAGTCGCGGCACCAGCAAGGTCGCCGCCTTCTTCGGCCCGGTGATGGTGGTGTGGTTCGCGGCCCTGGCGTTGGCGGCCGTGCCGCACATCGTCGGAAACCTCGCGGTCTTCAAGGCGCTGAACCCGTGGTACGCCGTGCACTACCTGCTCGGCCACGGCACCGGCGCGCTCGTGGCGCTGGGCGCGGTGTTCCTGGCCGTCACCGGCGCGGAGGCGCTGTTCGCCGACCTCGGGCATTTCGGACGGCGTCCGATCCAGATCGCCTGGATCGGCCTGGTCTTCCCGTCGCTGGCGCTGAACTATCTCGGCCAGGCGGCCCTGGTGCTGGAGAAGCCCGACACCACGGACCCCTTCTTCCAGCTGTTTCCCGAATGGGCGCTGCTGCCGATGGTGATCCTCGCGACGCTGGCCACCGTCACCGCGAGCCAAGCGGTGATCACCGGGGCGTTCTCGCTGTCCCGGCAGGCGATCCAGCTCGGGCTGCTGCCGCGGCTTGAGATCCGCCACACCTCCGAGTCGCATTCGGGGCAGATCTTCCTGCCGCAGATCAACGTGCTGCTGATGGTCGGCGTCGTGGTGCTGGCGGTGGTGTTCCGCTCGTCCTCGGCCCTGGCCTCCGCCTACGGCATCGCGGTCACCGGTACGATGCTGCTCACCGCGAGCATGACCTTCCTCGTGGTCTGGCGGCTGTGGCGCTGGTCGCCGGTGGCAGCCGCCGCCCTGATGCTGCCGTTCATCGTCATCGAGTTCCTGTTCCTGCTCTCGAACCTGCTCAAGGTGCTGGAAGGCGGCTACGTGCCGCTGCTGCTGGCCGCAGGGCTGATCGTGCTGATGTGGACCTGGGTGCGGGGCGTCACGATCCTGTTCAACAAGACCCGCAAGACCGACGTGCCGATCCTCGAACTCGTCGGCATGCTGGAGAAGAGCCCGCCGCACCACGTGCGCGGCACCGCGGTGTTCCTCACCAGCGACCCCGAGATCGCGCCGGCGGCGCTGCTGCACAACCTCAAGCACAACAAGGTGCTGCACGAGAAGAACGTCATCCTCACGGTCGAGACCGTCGACACCCCCCGCGCCAACGGGCCGGACCGGGTGCGGCTCGAGCCGATCGGGCCGGGCTTCTTCAAGGTCGTGATGAAGTTCGGCTACATGGAGACGCCGAACATCCCCAAGACCCTCGTGCTGTTGCGCAAGCAGGGCTTCAAGTTCGACATCATGGCGACGTCGTTCTTCCTGTCGCGCCGCTCGATCCGCCCCGCCGCCCATTCCGGGATGCCGCTGTGGCAGGACCGGATCTTCATCACCCTGGCCAAGAACGCCAACGACGCGACGGACTTCTTCCAGATCCCGACGGGCCGGGTCGTGGAGGTCGGGACGCAGGTCACGGTCTGAGGCTTGGTGCCATCCGACGCTTGCCGGTCAGAGCGAGGCTTGCCGGTCGGAGCGAGGCTGCCGTCAGAGCGAGGCTGCCGTCAGAGCGAGGCTGCCGTCAGAGAAGGTCGGTCGGCACGCCCAGAGCCGCGCCGGCTTCCGCCAGGCGCTTGTCGAGCGTGGCGAGAACCAGGCCTTCGTCCATGACGATCGCGAGGTGCAAGGCATCGCCCGCTCGTAGGCCCAGCCGCGCCTGATCGGCGAATCGCGCTGCGGATCGAAACGTCGCTCCGGTCACAGGCAACATTCGGAACGAGGCGGACGAAAGCTGTGCGAAAGCGGCAAGCGCCACGGATCGCCGCACTCCATCGATTGCGCCTGTTCGGACCTTGATCGAAAGCGCTGCCGAGAATTCCGTTGCGACCCAAGCACTGATGGCAAGGTCGTCGGCCCTCTGGGCGGCGAGCCATTCTTGCATCCGTCCCGTGTTCGCTTCGGTAGTCAGCGCTGCAACCAGGACGGACGTATCGAGATAGGGCATCAATAGCGCTCGTCGTCGCGCATCGCCCGAATGAAGTCTGCTGCACCTTCGTCTTGGAACGGCATCTGTGCCGTGACCGCTCTCAGGGCGTCGAGATCGACCTTCCGCTTCGGTTCCGACACGGCGCTCAGCCGCACGACTTCTCGTCCGCGGCGGGTGATGGTGACGGCTTCACCTGCGATGACCCTATCGACGAGGGCGCTGAGATGCGCCTTCGCTTCGGCAAGGCTGACCGTCGCCATAGAAACCTCCACCCACCTTCATGACTATTCAGATAGTCATTTAGTCCAAGAGCCGCATGGCGACAATCTTCCAGACGATCTCAAAGCCCGATTCCCATCGCGTGCGCCACCGCACACGGCATGCCCCCGGCGCCGGGCTCGCGTCGCGTGCGGTCGTTTGCCCGCGTTGCACCGCGGAGCGGGCATGCCGTAAATTGAATTCATTCTGAGAACGACGTGCGGACCCGGGGGGCGTCGCGGTTCGGCGGGCCTTGCATCCCACCCGAGCCGTCGAGCCCTCCCGACGCGATCCGCGTTCAGACAGGACCTTTGCGAATGATCAAACTGACGGTGAACGGAGCGCCACGCAGCTTCGACGGCGATCCCGACATGCCGCTGCTCTGGTACCTGCGCGACGAGCTCGGGCTGGTCGGCACAAAGTTCGGCTGCGGCCAGTCGCTGTGCGGCGCCTGCACGATCCACCTCGGCGGCACCGCCACCCGGTCCTGCACCACCCCGATCTCGGCCGCGGCCGACCAGGCGGTGACCACCATCGAAGGGCTCTCGCCCGACGGCAACCATCCGGTGCAGGTGGCCTGGCGCGACCTCAACGTGGCGCAGTGCGGCTACTGCCAGTGCGGCCAGATCATGCAGGCGGCCTCGCTGCTGAAGGACACGCCCAAGCCCACCGACGCGCAGATCGACGAGCAGATGAGCGGCAACATCTGCCGCTGCGGCACCTACCCGCGCATCCGCGCCGCGATCCACCAGGCCGCCGGCCAGGCGCCCGCCACCAAGGGAGAGCGCCTGTGATCCACGACGCCAAGATGATGGCCGAGCTTGCGGCCGAGACGCCGACCCGGACGCCGCTGATCGCCAACGTCAGCCGCCGCACCATCCTCGGTGGCCTGGGCGCCTTCGTGCTCGCGGTGAACCTGCGCGGCACGGCCAAGGCCGAGGCCGCCAAGGACGAGCCGCCGAAGTTCGGCGCCGACGGCATGCCGCACGGCTGGCGCGACGACCCGAAGATCTTCGTGGCGATCGCCGCCGACGGCCGTGTGACCGTGACCAACCACCGCTCCGACATGGGCCAAGGCGTGCGCACCTCGGTGGCCTTCGTGGTCGCCGACGAGCTCGAGGCCGACTGGTCGAAGGTCGGCGTGGTCCAGGCCTGGGGCGACGAGGAGCGCTTCGGCAACCAGGACACCGACGGCTCGCGGAGCCTGCGCCACTTCTTCCAGCATTTCCGCCATGCGGGCGCCGCGGCCCGGCTCATGCTGATCCAGGCGGCCGCCAAGCAGTGGAACGTGCCGGCCTCCGAGGTCACGGCCGAGAACCACGTGCTGGCGCACGCCAAGTCGAAGCGTACGCTCGGCTACGGCGAGGTCGCGGCCGCCGCGGCGGAGCTGCCGGTGCCGGCCCGCGAGAGCGTGGTGCTGAAGGACCCCAAGGCCTTCCGCTACATCGGCAAGGGCCAGATCGGCATCATCGACAACCGCGACATCACCACCGGCAAGGCCGTCTACGGCCTCGACACGAAGCGCGAGGGCATGCTGTACGCCCTGGTCGCGCGCCCGGCCGTCTACGGCGGCAAGGTCGTCTCGTACGACGACACCGAGACCAAGAAGGTCCCCGGTGTCGTGAAGGTGTTCAAGATCGACGGCGGGGCGATCCCGTCCGAGTTCATGCCGCTCGGCGGCGTCGCCGTGGTGGCCAAGAACACCTGGGCGGCGATGAAGGGCCGCGAGGCCCTGAAGATCGTCTGGGACGACGGCCCGAACGCCGGCTACGACACCGACGCGTTCCGCACCGAGCTCGAGAAGGCGTCGCGCGCACCCGGCAAGGTCGTGCGCAACCAGGGCGACGTCGACGGGGCGATGGCCAAGGCCAAGACGAAGCTCACGGCCGACTACTTCGTGCCCCACCTCGTCCAGGCTCCGATGGAGCCGCCGGCCGCCGTGGTGCAGGTGAAGGACGGCGCGTGCGAGGCCTGGGCCTGCACGCAGGGTCCGCAGGCCGCCCACGACCGGCTGGTCAAGGCGCTCGGCCTGCCCGCCGACAAGGTGCGGGTGAACGTGACGCTGCTGGGCGGCGGCTTCGGCCGCAAGTCCAAGCCCGACTACGTGGTCGAGGCGGCGCTCTGCTCGCGCGAGGTCGGAGGCGCGCCGGTGAAGCTCACCTGGACCCGCGAGGACGACATCCACCACGGCTACTACCACACCATCTCGGCCGAGCACCTCGAGGCGGGCCTCGACGACAAGGGCATGCCGGTGGCCTGGCTCCACCGCTCGGCGGCGCCGACGATCGGCTCGATCTTCGCGCCCGACCCGAAGCACGAGCTGCCGTTCGAACTTGGGATGGGCCTGGTCAACACGCCGTTCGCGGTGCCGAACATCCGGCTGGAGAACCCGGAGGCGGCCGCCCACGTCCGGATCGGCTGGTTCCGCTCAGTCTCGAACATCCCGCACGCCTTCGCGATCCAGTCGTTCGTGGCGGAGCTGGCGCACGCTGCGGGACGCGACGCGAAGGACTACCTGCTCGATCTGATCGGGCCGGCGCGCAAGATCGATCCGACGACGATCGGCGACGTGTGGAATCACGGCGAGGACCCCAAGCTCTACCCGATCGACACCGGGCGCCTGCGCCGGGTGATCGAGACCGCCGCCGGCGGTGCCGGCTGGGGCCGCAAGCTGGAGAAGGGCCGGGGCCTCGGGCTCGCGGGTCACTACAGCTTCGTCACCCACACCGCGGTCGCGGCCGAGGTCGAGGTCGACCCGAAGGGCGGTGTGAAGGTGGTGGCCGTCGACATCGCGATCGATTGCGGGCCTCAGGTCAACCCGGAGCGCATCCGCTCGCAGATGGAAGGCGCCGTGGTGATGGGGATGGGCCTCGCGCTCACCTCCGAGATCACCTTCAAGAACGGCCGGGCGCAACAGAACAACTTCGACGGCTACGAGATCATTCGGATCGACGCCGCCCCGAAGGTGATCCGCGTGCACCTCGTCAACTCGGGCACCTGGGACGGCCCGCTCGGCGGCGTCGGGGAGCCCGGCGTTCCACCGGTGGCGCCGGCCATCGCCAACGCGGTGTTCGCCGCCACCGGGCGCCGCGTGCGCCAGCTACCGATCCGCGACCAGCTCAGCGCCTGAGCCGGCGGACCCGCGCCGCCCGACGGCGCGGTGACGGATTGGACGACCGAGGGGCCCCTCTTCAACCGGAAGAGCGGGCCCTTCGGCGTTCTTGCGACGGCGCGTCGCCTGCGAAGCGCGTTTTCAAGGCGTCATCTGTCGTAAGGGCCGCCTTTCAGGGGAGCCTTGCCGGCGGATGCCGCGTTTCCGTCGGCAAGCCGTTCGGCTCCCCCGTTCGGCTCGAAGACACCGGAGATTCCATTCGATGACGCGTCTCGCGTACCTCGCCGCCCTGCTCGCGGCGCCCGCCCTGATCGCATCCGCCTCGGCCTCGCCCTGTTCCGAGCGGATCGACGGCCTCGACAAGCGGGTGAAGGCGGAGGCGACGGCCGCGATCTCGGCTTCGACCAGCGGCCAGGGTGCCGCCGCCAAGCGCGGCGGCGAGGGCGTGACCGGCACGGAGGGGACCGCCCCCGGCCAGTCGCCGCAGGCCCCCCCGGAGAAGTCGGCCGAGGCCGGCAAGGGCGCCGACGCCGCCCAGCAGGCCAAGGTCGCCCTCGACGAGGCCCGCACCGCCGACGCCAAGGGCGACGCCAAGGCCTGCGACGCCGCGGTGACGCGCGCCGAGGGCCAGCTCAAGTCGGCTCCGTAGGCGTATCGCGTTCACGAACGTCGGACGCTGCACCGACAAAGGTCAGTGGATCGACGGGACTGCCGCAGATGGATCCGGCTCAAGTTGCGGGTATGGCGCGGGTCCCCGCTCCCCACACGCGGGGAGAGGTCCGGCTGCACCAAGTCGTGCAGCCGGGGAGCGGAGGCGAAGCCGAAGCGACGGTGAGGGGGCGCGTACGGATGTGGTTCCTCCGTGGCAGCCCCCTCACCTTCGGCTGCCGCCTCGCTTTGCCGACGACGAGGTCGGCAAAGCCCTCTCCCCGCAGGCGGGGCGAGGGGATGCGCGCACATCGAACTGCCACAAGCAGGGATGTGTGAGTCCTATGCCTCATCCGGGAGGAAGGGCGGGTGGCGCGCAGCCTGTGTGCGACTGTGCGTAAGGTGCGGGGCGCTGCACGAAGGTTAGAGCCTGCGAGCGCGCAGGGAGCACCGAGCGTGGTGCATGGCCGGGGGGCGGAGAGCGCGTCCTCGCCCCGCGGGGGCGTCGTCAGGCGATCGCGTCGAAGGTGATGCGGGCGGCGGTGGCGCCGAGGGCGTGCGCGTTGCCGTTGAGGCCGGCGCAGAGGTCGTCGATCTCGGCGACGTCGAGGGCGTCGCCGGTCTCGGCGGCGATCGCGTCGATGAGATGGTCCTGCCGGGGATCGAACGGGTGACCCTGCATCCGGTAGAACTGGTAGTAGCGCAGGGCCGCCAGGACCGTGTCGCGCTCGCGGGCCGTGACCGTGAAGTTCTGCATGGGTTGTTGGCTCCCGTGTGGCTTCATCGAACGCCGGTGCGCGCCGCGGCGACCGCACCAAGCTTGTCCATTGTACCCACAGCGTCGTGAGCGTCCATGTCTTGACAGCGCGATCCAGCGTGATTCGCCGAAGAAAGTCCGATTGCGCGCAAGCTGGACTTGAGTTTCCGAAAGCAATTCGCGTGGTTTTTCAGTGCGCTGCTGAATCGCCCGGCGTTATTCTGCCTAGTTTTCTGGCCCGATGCATCGGATCACGAGACGAGGGCGGCGAAGTAGGCCGGCACCGTCTCGCTCGCCGGGCCGTAGCGGGCCTCGTCGAACGCGTCCGTGTTGTCGGACGGCTCGGCGTTGAGCTCGCAGGTCGGGATGCCCTGCGCTCGCGCGTGCCGCACATAGCCGGCCGCCGGGTAGACGGCGCCCGAGGTGCCGATCGCGACGAACAGGTCGGCGGTCGAGAGCGCCGCCTGGATCGCGTCGAGGTGGTGGGGCATCTCGCCGAACCAGACCACGTCGGGCCGCGACGTGCCGACGGCGCCGCAGAGCGGGCAGGCGTCGGCGACGTGGAGGTCGCCGGGGCAGGCGAACGTGCCGCCGCAGGCCGTGCAGCGGCCCTTCAGGAGTTCGCCGTGCATGTGCACGACGGTGCGCGAGCCCGCCCGCTCGTGCAGGTCGTCGACGTTCTGGGTGCACAGGAACAGCCGCCCGCCGCGCTCGCCCAACGCCGCCTCGGCCCGGGCC
>NZ_VRUX01000769.1:0-1659 GCF_008039885.1 Methylobacterium sp. WL103 | reverse complement strand
GGCCCGGCGGCGGCTTCTGTCCGCGCTGGCCTTTGGCGACCCTGGGGCCGCGCTCCGGCTTGGCCGGGCCGCCGACCGCATCGAACTCGAACAGCACCCGGTGCCCGTGCGCGTCGCTGATCCACCCGTCGGAGAACCAGCCGACGAAGCGGCCTGAATAGGCGAAGACCTTGTCGTCGTCGATGATCGCCGCCGGGCGGCCGTCCCAGTGGTAGATCGCCCGGCCGTCGTCGCAGAACGCGGCGGGACGCCCCTCCCGGTCAAAGAACTCGATCATCGCCTCAGCTCCCGCCCCCGGCCGCGCGAAGCGCCACCTTCGACGTATCTAAGCCGTCGCGGCCGGCCTGCCAGCCGATCGCGCGTCGTCGTGCCGAGGATCCTGCGATCCGATGATCACGGGATGCCGGGCGTTCCCGTCGCGCGCCAGCGTCGAGCGGCCGCGCGACGGGGCGGACGGCACGGGATATTGACGACCCGCCGGGCAGGATGGCCCGCACGAGCGGCAGGATGGGCGGGACGAGCGAAGTGTCGATGCGCGACGAGACACCCCCGGCGCTCCTGCGCCCCAGCATCCTCGACCCGCTGTTCGCGCCCGTGCGCGGGCTGCCGCGCGTCGGCGCGAAGATGGCGCCGATGATCGAGCGGCTGCTCGGCACGCCCGAGCGGCCGGCCCGCATCGTCGACCTGCTGTTCCACCTGCCCCAGGGCGGCATCGCGCAGAAACTCGTCGGCTCGGTCGGCGAGGCTCCGGTCGGCGAGCCGGTCACCGTCGGCGTCACCGTCTCCCTCCACCGGCCGGCCGGGACCGGGCCGGGCAAGCGCCCGCACCGGGTGCTGGTCGAGGACGAGACCGGCGACATCACCCTGGTGTTCTTCGGGATGCCGGCAGCGCGCGTCGAGAAGATGCTGCCCCTGGGCAGCCACCGCTACGTCACCGGCCGCATCGACCTCTGGGACGGCAGCCGCCAGATGGTGCATCCGTCGCGCATCGTCGACGCGGAGGGCCTGGCCGCCCTGCCCTCCGTCGAGCCGGTCTACGGCGCCACGGAAGGGTTGACCTCGCGGGCGATCGGCAAGCTCGCGGTCGCCGCCCTGGAGCGGCTGCCGGTGCTGCCCGAATGGCAGGACCCCGCCTGGCTGCAGCAGAACCGGTTGCCGCCCTTCGCCGACGCGCTGCGCGCCGAGCACCGGCCCGAGGAAGCGCCGAAAGCCCCGACGCTGGGCGCCAACGGCGTCGCCATCCCCCCGCCCGCGACGCCGTCGCGAAAACGGCTGGCCTACGACGAGCTTTTGGCCTCGCAGCTCGCCCTCGCGCTGATGCGCGCGCGCAGCCGCCGCAAGCCCGGGCGGGTCAACGCCGGCGACGGCCGCCTCTCCGCCCGGATCGAGGCCGGCCTACCCTTCGCTCTCACCGGCGCGCAGACGCGGGCCGTCGCCGAGATCCGCGGGGATCTGGCCTCCGACAAGCGGATGCTGCGCCTGCTTCAGGGCGACGTCGGCTCGGGCAAGACCGCGGTGGCGCTGCTCGCCATGGCCTCGGCCTGCGAGGCCGGCCGGCAGGCGGCCTTGATGGCGCCGACCGAGATCCTGGCGCGCCAGCACTTCGAGCGCTTGAAGCCGCTGGCGGGCGCCCTGCGCCTGCGCCTGATGACCGGCCGC
>NZ_VRUX01000768.1:0-1665 GCF_008039885.1 Methylobacterium sp. WL103 | reverse complement strand
GGCGAGCCCGCGCCGCTGCCGCTGGACGGCCCGTTCCCGGTGGACGCGCAGAAGCGGATCGGGCTGGCGCTGATGCGGGCGCTCGGGTTCGACTTCACCCGCGGGCGCCTCGACATCAGCCTGCATCCGTTCTGCGGCGGCGCCACGGACGACGTGCGGATCACCACCCGTTACGACGAGGCCGACTTCGGGCGGGCGTTGATGGGCGTGCTGCACGAGACCGGCCATGCGCTCTACGAGCAGGGCCGCCCGGCCGCATGGCGCAACCAGCCCGTCGGCAAGGCGCGCGGCATGAGCCTGCACGAGAGCCAATCGCTGATCGTCGAGATGCAGGCCTGCCGCAGCCGCGAATTCTTCGCGTTCCTGGCGCCCCTGGTGCGGGCGGAGTTCGGCCGCGACGGCGCCGCCTTCACGGCCGAGAACCTCCACCGCCTGCACACGCGGGTCGAGCCCGGCTTCATCCGGGTGGATGCCGACGAGGCGACCTATCCGGCCCACATCCTGCTGCGCTACGACCTCGAATCCGCGCTGATCGCCGGCGACCTCGCACTGGCCGACCTGCCGGGCGCGTTCAACGACGGCATGCGCCGCCTGCTCGGCCTCACCGTTCCGAACGACCGCCTCGGCTGCCTGCAGGACATCCACTGGCCGAGCGGCGCCTGGGGCTACTTCCCGACCTACACCCTCGGGGCGATGGCCGCCGCCCAGCTCTTCGCCGCGGCCAAGCGCGCCGAGCCGGGAATCTTGCCGGGCCTCGCCACGGGCGACTTCGCGCCGCTGCGGGGCTGGCTGCGCACGCACGTCCACGAACACGGCAGCCGGCTCCCCACCGACACGCTGCTCGAGCGGGCGACCGGCTCTCCGCTCGGGACGGAGGCCTACCTCGCCCACCTCGAGGCGCGCTACGGGCGCCCTACAGCGGAATGATGTCCACGGCCGAGCCGAGGCGTGCCTGCGCCAGGTCGGCCACGTGCCGGTGGTGGGTGAACAGGATCGGCTGCACCGTGCCGCCGATCGCTGCCAGCGCTTCGAGGCCGTGCCCGGTGCGCGCGTCGTCGAAGGTCGAGAACAGGTCGTCGCCGATGAACGGCGCCGGCTCTGCCTTGCCCGCGTAATCCTCCAGGTAGGCCAGGCGCAGGGCGAGGTAGAGCTGGTCGCGGGTGCCCTCGCTGAGACCCTGGACGTGGATCGTCTCGCCGCCCGCGCGGCGCGCCACGATCAGCGCCTTGTCGGCCTCGTCGTAATCCTGCGCGAGGCCGGAGAACGCGCCTCCGGTGAGCGCCGCCATGATCCCGCCGGCGCGGGCCAGCAGCGGGTCCTGCTGCCCGGTCCGCTGGCGGGCGATCGCGTTGCCGAGCATCAGGCTCGCGAGCTTCAGGACCGCCCATTGCCGGGCGCTGCCCTGTAGCTCGGCCTCGGCGGCCTTCTTCTGCGCCAGCGCCAGCTCGGCGCCGGTGCCGCCCTCCAGGGCCTCCCGCCGACGCTCGTTCCGGTCGCGCTCGGCGAAGGCCGTCTTGCCGCGCTGGTCGAGGTCCTCGTCCTCCATCGCCAGACGGCGCAGCCCCGCCTCGATCGCGTCCGGATCGATGGCGGCGAGATCCGCGCGCAGCGTCTCCTCGGGGATGCCGTCGGCGGCGCGGGCCAGCTCGGCGCGGCGCGCCTGCG
>NZ_VRUX01000767.1:0-1666 GCF_008039885.1 Methylobacterium sp. WL103 | reverse complement strand
CCGGAGGACGTGGCGGGCCGCTCCGTGCGGGCGGCCGGGTGGGTCGCCGTCAGCTCGGTCGGCAACGTCGTCCTGAGTTTCGTGGTCTTCCTGGTGCTCGCGCGCCTGCTCGACCCGAGCGAGTTCGGGCTCGTCGCCGTCGCGGTCGTGTTCATCGACATCCTGCTCATCGTCACGCGGGGCGGCCTGCCCGACCTCGTGGTCCAGACCGAGCGGCTCGACGACGGCTTCGTGGACACCGCCTTCTGGGTGGCATTGGCCTCCGGCTGCCTCTACGGGCTGGCGCTCGTCGCGCTGTCGTGGCCGGTCGCCTGGATGCTGCGCATCCCGGAGCTCCAGCCGGTGCTGGCGGCGCTGGCGGCCACCTTCGTGATCGCGGCGGCCGGCGTGATCCACGAGGCGCGGCTGCAGCGCCGGTTCGGCTTCCGCAGCCTCGCGATCCGGGCGCTCGTCGCCAACCTGATCGGCGGCAGCGTGGCGATCGCGCTGGCGCTGAACGGCTTCGGGGTCTGGAGCCTGGTGATCCAGCGCCTGCTCGCCACCAGCATGACGACGCTGCTGACCTGGGCGGCCTTTCCCTGGCTTCCGGGCTTGCGCTTCGTGCGCGCCCACGCCCGGCGCCAGCTCGCCTTCGGCTCGCGCGTGTTCTCGACCCAACTGCTCCTGACGCTGAGCATCCGCAGCCAGGAGGTGGTCGCCGCCTACTTCCTCTCCACCGCCGACATCGGGCTGCTGCGCATGGCGTGGCGCTGCATCGACCTGATCAGCCAGGTCGCGGTGATCCCGTTGGCCGCCGTGGCGCTGCCGACCTACGCCCGGCTGCAGGACCGGCCGCGCGAGCTGGCCGCGGCCTTCGACGGCTTCGTCGCGATGTCGGCGGTGCTGGCGCTGCCGGCCTTCGTCGGCATGGCCGTGGTGGCGCCCCACCTCGTGCCGCTTCTGTTCGGCGAGCAGTGGCGCGAGGCGGTGCCGGTGCTGCGCATCCTGGCGCTGCTCGGGCCGGAATTCGTCGCGACCTCGATGCTGTGGATGATCTTCACCGCCTCCGACCGGACCGGCACCGCCCTGGTGCTGTCGGCGGGGCAGTTCACGATCACGATCCTGGCCGCGATGGTGACGGCGCCTTTCGGCCTGTCGGCCCTCGTCGTCGGGCACGTGGTGCGCGCCTACCTGTTCTCGCCGCTGGTGGTGCGGTCCGCCGGCCGGTTCGTGCCGCTCGGCAACCTTCGGATCGCGGCCCTGCTGGCGCCGATCCTCGCCTGCTCGGTGGCGATGGGCGCCGCCGTCTCGCTGGTGCAGGAACGGCTCTATGCGCAGCTCGGCGACCACGAGGGCCTCGCGGCGGCGATCGGCCTCGGCATCCTGGTCTACGGCATCCTCGCGCTTCTGTTCCTGCGCGCGCCGCTGCGCCGGAGCGTCGCGCTGATCCTGAACCGCAAGGCCGCCCTGGCCACCGCCGCCGCGCCGCGCGCCGAGGCGGTACCCATCCCCGCGACGCCGTAACACCGAACCTCGGTGAGCCCGGCTCATCGAGGTTCGGCCCCCGCGACTGCGGGGCGGCGGAAGTCCGCCGGACCTCATGGGATCTGACCCATGAGACATGGTCTAAGCAGTGAGGTGCGATCGATGCCGCCACGCGGGCCCGCCCTGCCCTGCCCTCCGGCCT
>NZ_VRUX01000766.1:0-1668 GCF_008039885.1 Methylobacterium sp. WL103 | reverse complement strand
GCGCCGGCTCGGGCAGGGCGGCGGGCTCGTGGCGCGGCAGGTAGATCCGGAAGCTGGTGCCCTCGCCCACCGTCGACTGCACGTCGATGGTGCCGCCGGACTGCTTGACGATGCCGAACACCGTCGAGAGGCCGAGGCCGGTCCCCTTGCCGATCTCCTTGGTGGTGAAGAACGGCTCGAAGATCTTCTCCATCAGGTCGGGCGGGATGCCCTCGCCGGTGTCGAGCACCTCGATCAGGACGTGATCGCCGGCCGGCGCGCCGCCGCGCCCGTCGGGTTTGGCCGCCGCGCCCGGGTCGAGCACGTTGGCGGTGCGGATCAGCAGGCGGCCGCCGCCGGGCATCGCGTCGCGGGCGTTCACCGCGAGATTCACGATCACCTGCTCGAACTGGTTCACGTCGGCCTTCACCGGCCAGATGTCGCGCCCGTGCTTGAGGTCGAGCCCGACGCGCTCGCCGAGCAGGCGCTTCAGCAGCAGCGTCAGCTCCGAGAGCGCCTCGCCGACGTTCATCACCTCCGGCCGCAGCGTCTGCCGGCGCGAGAACGCCAGGAGCTGGCGCACGAGGCCCGCCGCCCGGTTGGCGTTCTGCTTGATCTGCATGATGTCCTGGAAGGCCGGGTCGGTCGGCTTGTGGCTCGCCAGAAGCAGGTCCGAGTAGCCGATGATCGCCTGGAGGACGTTGTTGAAGTCGTGCGCGATACCGCCGGCGAGCTGCCCGACGGTGTCCATCTTCTGGGTCTGCGCGATCTGCTGCTCGAGCTGGCGCTGGGCCGTGGTGTCCAGGGCGTAGAGGATCAGCGGCTCGCGGTCGGCCTCCTCCTGCCCCTGCCCCGGGGCGCCCTCCCCGCCCGCGGTGCTGAGCCAGACCCGGGCCGAGCGGTTGGCGTTGCCGACCAGCATGACCTCGATCGGCTCGATCTCGGAGAGCCCGCTCGCCGCCTTGGCGAGCGCCGCATCGAGGGCCGGGCGGTCGCGCTCGACCACCGATTCGGCGAAGTTCGGCTCCTCGGCGCCGGCCGCGGACTCGGCCACCGCGTGCCGCGGCAGGGTGCCGAACAGGCGGGCGAACGAGGCGTTGGCCCTGGCGATCCGGCCCGAGCGGTCCAGCGTCGCGATGGCGATCGGCGAGTTGTTGAGGAAGCGCGCGAGCCGCACCTCGGCCGCGCGCTGCGGCTCGTCGCTCTCGGCGCCGGCGGAGCGGTTGATGACGAAGGTGCGCGACGCGCCGGGCTTGCCGTCCTTGCCGAAGGCGACGCGGTGGTAGAGCCGGGCCGGCATCGGGTGGCCGTTGCGGCGGCGGAGATCCAGGTCGAACCGGTCGGTGCGGACCTCGCCCGGGAGCCCGGCGTTCTGGATCAGCGCGTCGGCGGCGGGCGCGATCTCGGAGAGGTGCGGGCCGCCGGGGCCGACCACCGCGAGGTCGTAGCCGAGCCAGGCGGCCAGCGTCGCGTTCATGTAGACGATCGCGCCGGTCGGATCGATCGAGAGGAAGCCGGCGGGCGCGTGGTCGAGGTAGTCGATCGCGTGCTGGAGTTCCTGGAAGACGTTCTCCTGGCGCTCGCGTTCGGCGGTGATGTCGCCCACCGTCCAGAGCGAGGCGGCCCGTCCCGGCCGCGGCAGCGGCCGGACCTGGATGCGGTACCAGGCGAAGTCGCGCCCCCGCGCGC
>NZ_VRUX01000765.1:0-1671 GCF_008039885.1 Methylobacterium sp. WL103 | reverse complement strand
GCGCCGAGGCCCGGCGCACGGGAAACCCGATCGAGGACGCGGGCGATCCGTGGATCGACTACGCCGCCCTCGGCGTCGCGGACGCCGCCGCCCTCGACGCCCGCATGCTCGACCTGCTGAACCGCCTCGGCATGGGCGACGACCTCTACCGCTTCGGCCTTGGCGCCTACAGCCTCGTGCGCCACGATTCCGACCCGGGGCGCCGGGTCGTCGCCGCGCGCCGGAAGCTGCAGCAGCACTTCGCCGCCGCGGGCATGGGCGACCTCCTGATCCCCTTCGATCCGCGGCGCTACAACGAGCAGGCGACGATCGCCGAGAACCTCCTGTTCGGCGTCCCCACCGTGCCGGAGCTGACCGGGCGCGACCTCGCCGCCGAGCCGCGCTTCCGCGCCGCGCTGGACAAGCTGTTCCTGCTCGACGACCTCGCCCGGATGGGCGTGGCGATCGCCCGCAACCTCGTCGAGATCTTCCGCGACGTGCCTCCGGGCCATCCGCTGTTCCGACGGTTCTCGCTGATCGCGCCGGACGAGCTGCCGGTCTTCGAGCAGCGGCTCTCGGCGTTGGACGCCGACGAGACGCCCCCGGCCGCCGACAACGAGGCGTTCCTCGCCCTGGCGCTGGCCTACGTCGAGCCGCGCCAGCGCCTCGGCCTCCTCGACGGGCCCTATCAGGCCCGCCTCGTGGCGGCGCGCTACGCGATCCGCGAGGCCCTGCGGCGCGAGGACGGCGAAGAGGACGGCGAAGAGGACGTGGAGCCCTACGATCCCGAGCGGATCAACCGGCACAGCTCGGTGCTCGACGCGCTGCTCTTCGGCCGGATCAACACCGCGCGCATGCACGGCGAGGCCGAGATCCAGCGCCAGGTCCGCCTCGTCGTGAAGGAGTTCGACCTCGAACGCGGCATCCGCCTGCGCGGGCTGGAGTTCAACGTGGGCAACCGCGGCCGCCTGCTCACGCCGCGCCAGCAGGCCATCGTGGATCTCGCCCGCGCGATCCTGCGGCGCCCGGAGATCCTCGTCGTTGACGGCACGATTCCGCATCTGGACGGCGGCGCCGACGCCCTGATGGCGGCCGTGACCAGCGGCGGCCCGCGGATCAGCCTCCTGGCTGTCGCCGCGACCGACGCCGAGGCGGCGCCGTTCCCGGTGCGGCTGCGTTTCGACAAGACCGGCGCCGTGACCGTCGACGCAGAGCGGAAGCCGGAGACCCCGGCACCGGAAAACGCGACTCCGGAAAACTTGGAACCGGAGACCCCGGCACCGGAGGCCTCGGCACCGAAGACCTCGGCACCGGAAAACGCGACACCCGAAGTCATGGAGCCGGCGGCACGCACGGCCTGATGCGGGCGACGAAACCCGTCTTGTCCGCTCAAGATCGCGGTATCGGAAACCGATTTCTCACCTTCGCCTCGACAAGATGCGGAAGAACCGTCATGGAATACGGTACGCGCTCGCGCGTTCCTGCCCCAAATCGAAGAGAATCATACGCCGCATGTTGCGCAGCCGTGTGCGACGGTCCTTTACCGTCGAGGTCAAGTCGAAGAACCGCCATACCCCGTCCTGGCCGGAAGACCCCACCCCGTCGCCCGTGAACTGGGCCGCGCTGGATCCGGCGCCCGAGACCCCGTCGCCCTTCGACGCGTTCTGGCCCGACGAGGCCGCCGCCCCGGCG
>NZ_VRUX01000764.1:0-1675 GCF_008039885.1 Methylobacterium sp. WL103 | reverse complement strand
GCGGCGCGCAGGTGGCGACCTACTGCGCGAGCATCCGCGACGGCGGCCGGGCCGACGGCGCCCCAATCGGCGTGCTGGCGATCCATTTCGACTGGGAGCCGCAGGCGCGCGCGATCGTGGCCGGCATCCGGGTCTCGCCGCAGGATCGCGCCCGCACGCGGGTGCTGCTGGTGGACGCGGACCGCCGGGTGCTCGCCGCCTCCGACGAGCGCGGCGTCCTCACCGAGACCCTGGCGTTCGATCCGAAGGGCGGCGCCAGCGGCGTCGCGCACGGCGCGTTCGTCACGGCCTTCCACCGCACCCCCGGCTACGAGACCTACGAAGGCCTCGGCTGGTACGGCGTCATCGTCCAGTCCGTGTGATCAGGGCGCGTCGGCCACGAACCGCGCATAGCCCGAGGCCCGCAGTGCGCAGGCCGGGCAGGTGCCGCAGCCGTAGCCCCAGGCGTGGCGCGCTCCGCGCTCGCCGAGGTAGCAGGTGTGGCTGTCCTCGACGATGAGGTCGACCAGCGCCCGCCCGCCCAGGCGCTCGGCCATGCGCCAGGTCTCGGCCTTGTCGAGCCACATCAACGGGGTGTGCAGCACGAAGCGCCGCTCCATGCCGAGGTTCAGCGCCACCTGCAGCGCCTTGATCGTGTCGTCGCGGCAATCCGGGTAGCCGGAATAGTCGGTCTCGCACATGCCGCCGACGACGTGGCGCAGGCCCCGGCGGTAGGCGAGCGCGGCGGCGAAGGTGAGGAAGACGAGGTTGCGGCCGGGCACGAAGGTGTTCGGCAATCCGCCGGCCTCGAACCCGATCGCCGTCTCGCGGGTCAGCGCCGTCTCCGAGACTTGGCCGAGGGCGTCCAGCGCCAGGGTGTGGTCTTCGCCGAGCCGTTCGGCCCAGTCCGGGCGGATGCGCACGAGGCCGTCGCGCAGCGTCGCGCGCCCGTCGAGTTCGATCCGGTGGCGCTGGCCGTAATCGAAGCCCAGCGTCTCGACGTGGGCGTAGCGGTCGAGCGCCCAGGCGAGGCAGGTCGCGGAATCCTGCCCGCCCGAGAACAGCACCAGCGCGCGGTCGTCAGTCACCCGCATACTCCGCCCAGGACATCGGCGTCTCGAACACCTTCACCGCGGAAAGCCCCGGCAGGCCCTCCTTCGTGCGCTGCCAGATCCAGGCCGCGATGTTCTCGGCGGTCGGGTTCTCCAGCCCCGCGACCTCGTTGAGGCAGTAATGGTCGAGCTGGAGCAGCACCGGCGCGAAGATCGCCTCCATGTCGAAGAAGTCCACCACCCAGCCGGTGCGCGAATCGACCGGGCCGGAGACCGTCAGCTCGACGCGATAGGAATGCCCGTGCATCCGGTGGCAGCGATGGGTCTCGGGCACGTTCGGCAGGCGGTGGGCCGCCTCGAAGGTGAAGGCCTGGGTGATCTTCATGGCCCTACTCCCCCGAACCCGAATGGCCCTTGTCCGACACGCCGGCCTGCTCGAACGTCGCCATGTCGCGATGGCAGGCGAGCGCGCCCTTGAGCAGGCCCATCGCCATGCCGGCGCCCGAGCCTTCGCCCAAACGCATGCCCAGCGCCAGCAGCGGCACCAGCCCGAGCCGGTCCAGCACCTCGGCGTGGGCGCCTTCGGCCGAAACGTGGCCGGCGAGGCAATGGTCGAGCGCGCGCGGGTCGAGCGCGTGCAGCAC
>NZ_VRUX01000763.1:0-1677 GCF_008039885.1 Methylobacterium sp. WL103 | reverse complement strand
GGACAACCTCGCCCGCCCCGTCACCGCCCTACCCTTGCGCCGGACCGCCCCCGGCGACGGCTGGTGCGACGACGTCCGCGACCGGCGCTACAACCGCCCGATCGCCCTCCCCGCGCCCGGCGTGAGCGCGGAGCGGATGTGGCGCGACGACGGCCTCTACGACGTGGTGATCGACCTCGACCACAACCGGGGCCCGATCCGCCCCGGCCGCGGCTCCGCGATCTTCCTGCACGTCGCCCGCCCGGGCTACACGCCGACGGAGGGCTGCGTCGCGCTGAAGCGCGCGGACCTGTTGCGGCTGCTGCGGCGGCTGGGGCCGCGGACGCGGATCGTGATCGGGTGACCTGGCGGGGACGGTTCCAGACGAGACAGCGAATCGTCGTGTCTGCGATGGGCGGATCTCCACCCGTCCGCACCTTCTCACCCGCCATCCCGGCCGATACGCTCGCGTGTGACATCACTACCGCGAAAGGATGCACCGTGCCGGACGCAATCACGCCCGCGACGACGGATGGGCCGGACTACGACCGCCTGCTCCGCGCGAACCTGGAACGGGTGTTCAACGAACGTGACGGCAGCATGCGTGCGTGCGCTCTGGACGAGCTCTATGGCGCCGGCCCCGTCATGTACGAGCCCGCGAACGTCGTTAGGGGTCGTGCGGCGATCTCCGAGGTCGCCGGCAAGCTTCTCGAACAGTTCGGGCCGGACTTCCGCTTCGTGCCCGACGGCGCCGCGGTCGGGCATCACGGTTTCGGCGTCCTGCGCTGGCGTGCCGGCCCCAGCGACGGACCCGTCGTCGTCACCGGCTCGGACGTGGCGGACGTCGTCGACGGCCGGATCGAGCGCCTCTGGGTCATGCTGGACCCGCAGAAGACCTAGGCGTTACCGGCTTCGGCTCGCGAAGCAGACGTTGGGCCGAAGCCGGCCCCCTGCCGAATCCCGCGACGAACCTCGCAGCACCCGCGTAACCCGTCCTTCATCGTCGCGGGGCAAGGATGGGGCATGACCAGCCTCGTTGCCCAAGCCGTCCAGATGCAGGCCGGTGCCCTGTCTCAGTCGATCGGCACCGCGGTCGCGCGGCAGCAGATCGACGCGCAGAAAGGGGTCGCCACCCTGCTCGCGGAGACGGCGGCGTCCGCCTCGCCGCCGGCGCCCGCCGGCCAGGGGCGGCTCGTCGACCGGACGGTGTAGCCGCCGGCCGCGTCAGCTTGGGAAACGGTAGAGCGCGCAGAGCTTGTTGCCGTCCGGATCGCGCAGGTAGGCGAGGTACATCCTGCCGGCGGACCCCGTGCGCTCGCCCGGTGGGTCCTCGACCGATGTGCCGCCGTTCGCGACGCCGGCGTCGTGCCAAGCCTTGGCCTCGTCCGGGCTTTCCATCGTGAACCCGATGGTGCCGCCGTTGGCGCCGGTCGCGGCCTTCCCGTCGACCGGCTTGGTGACGATCAGTCGGCCGCCGCGGTGCGCGTAGATCAGCCGCCTCTTGGCATCTTCGAAACCCGGCTCTCCGCCGGTCGCGGCGAAGAGCGCGTCGTAGAACGCCTTCGTCTGGGCGAGGTCGTTGCTGCCGATCGTGATGTGGCTGAACACCGTGCTTGGTCCTCCGTCGTGGGCGGCCGCCGCGGCGACGGGGGTCGATGCCCGGTCGCGGCGGCGCGGAGGCCGGTATGAGGCTTCAGC
>NZ_VRUX01000762.1:0-1682 GCF_008039885.1 Methylobacterium sp. WL103 | reverse complement strand
CTGCGCGGCCCCGCGGCGGTGAAGGCCGAGCGCAGCGACGAGGGCCCCGCCACCGTGCTGGCCGCCCGGCACGACGGCTATGCCCGCGACCACGGCATCGTCCACGAGCGGCGCTGGCAGCTCGACGGCGCGGAGGGCCGCCTCGACGGGCAGGACGCGTTCCTGCGCCCGGCGACGAAGGCGGGCCGCGTGCGGACGCAGGACGTGGCGATCCGTTTCCACCTCCACCCGGCGATCGCCGTGCGGTCTTTGGAGGACGGGCTCGAATTGTCCTCGCCGCTGGGCGAGGTCTGGCGGTTCCACGCCACCGGCGCCGAGATCCGGCTGGAGGAGAGCGTCTACTTCGCCGGCCTCACCGGCGCGCGCCGCACCGACCAGATCGTGCTGCACCTATCGGTCCACGACGACGTGCGCGTCGACTGGACGTTCGAGCGCCTCGCCTCCGCCCCGGGACGCGCGCCGACCGCCGCGGCCTGAGCGGACTTCTGGCCCGACTGCGGCCATTCGTGCTACCGCGCCGCCAACGGCCCTCGAAACGACAAGACCCACGATGTCGCATGATCAGGTGCGGGTTGCCCGCGCGCTCCTTTCCGTCTCCGACAAGGCGGGGCTCGTCGACTTCGCCCGCGCCCTGAGCGCACGCGGCGTCGCCCTCGTCTCCACCGGCGGCACCCACAAGGCGCTGACCGAGGCCGGGCTGCCGGTCACGGAGGTCTCCGAGCTCACCGGCTTCCCCGAGATGATGGACGGGCGGGTGAAGACGCTGCACCCGGCGGTGCATGGCGGGCTGCTCGCCATCCGCGACAACCCCGAGCATCAGGCGGCGCTCGCCGCCCACGGCATCGCCGCGATCGACCTGCTCGTGGTCGACCTCTACCCGTTCGAGGCGACGATCGCGGCCGGCCGCTCTTACGACGACTGCGTCGAGAACATCGACATCGGCGGCCCGGCGATGATCCGCGCGGCGGCCAAGAACCACGCCGACGTCGCCGTCGTCACCGACGTCGCCGACTACGCCCCGGTGCTGGACGCCTTGGCGCAGGGGAACGGGACGCTCACCCGCCCGTTCTGCCGAGCGCTCGCCCAGAAGGCCTACGCCCGCACCGCCGCCTACGACGCGGCGATCGCCAACTGGATGTCGGGGCACGTCGAGGCCGCGGGCACCGCGCCCTTCCGGAGCTTCGGCGGAGCGCTCGCGCAGGGGCTGCGCTACGGCGAGAACCCGCACCAGGCGGCCGCCTTCTACCGGGCGCCGGGGATCGCGCGGGCGGGGATCGCCACCGCGCGCCAGGTGCAGGGCAAGGAACTATCCTACAACAACCTCAACGACACCGACGCGGCCTACGAATGCGTCGCCGAGTTCGATCCGGCGCGCGCGGCGGCGGTGGCGATCATCAAGCACGCCAACCCCTGCGGCGTGGCCGAGGGCGAAAACCTCGTCGAGGCCTATGCCCGCGCGCTCGCCTGCGACCCGACCTCGGCCTTCGGCGGCATCGTCGCCCTGAACCGGCCCCTCGACGCGCAGGCCGCCGCCGAGATCGTCAAGATCTTCACCGAAGTCATCATCGCGCCTGAGGCCTCGGAGGAGGCGATCGCGATCGTGGCCGCCAAGAAGAACCTGCGCCTGCTGCTGGCCGGTGGCCTGCCGGACCCGCGGGCCGCGGGCGACACCGTGCGCACGC
>NZ_VRUX01000761.1:0-1690 GCF_008039885.1 Methylobacterium sp. WL103 | reverse complement strand
GCGGCGGCGATGCTGGGCGGGCGGGCGCTGGCCGAGACCGGCCCCTATCCGGCCCCGCGCAACGACGCCTACGCCCTCGACCGTCCGCTGACCCCTGAAAAGTTCAGCGGCGACTACAACAACTTCTACGAGTTCGGCACCTCGAAGACCGTGCTGCCGGCGGCCGACGCCCTCAAGACCAGCCCGTGGACGATCAAGGTCGACGGCCTCGTCGACAAGCCGTTCGACATCGGGGTCGAGGACCTGATCCGCAAGGTCGGCCTGGAGGAGCGGCTCTACCGCCACCGCTGCGTCGAGGCGTGGTCGATGGCGGTGCCATGGACCGGTTTCCCGCTGGCGAAGCTCGTGGCGCTGGCCAAGCCCACCTCGGGGGCGAAGTACGTCCAGCTGACGACCTTCCTCGACCGCAAGATGGCGCCGGGCCAGCGTACCTTCTATCCGTGGCCCTATGTCGAGGGCCTGACGATGGAGGAGGCGGGCAACGACCTCGCCTTCATCGCCACCGGCATCTACGGCAAGCCGCTGCCGAACCAGTTCGGCGCGCCGATCCGCCTCGCACTGCCGTGGAAGTACGGGTTCAAGTCGATCAAGTCGATCGTGAAGGTCTCGTTCGTGGCCGAGCGGCCCAAGACCTTCTGGGAGGCGCTCGGCCCGTCCGAGTACGGCTTCTGGGCCAACGTCAACCCGGCCGTGCCGCACCCGCGCTGGAGCCAGGCGAGCGAACGCGTGCTCGGCACCGACACCCGCGTCCCGACGCTGATCTACAACGGCTACGGCGAGCAGGTGGCGGGCTTGTACAAGGACCTTCAGGGCGAGCGCCTGTTCGCCTGAGGCAAGTCGGTCGCTGCGCATCCCCTCTCGCCGCACGGATCTCGGGCCTGCCCGAGATCCGATCTTGCCTGCCGAAGTCGGGCAGGCCCGACTTCGGTGGGGGAGAGGGCTTCGCCGACCTCGTCGTCGGCGAAGCGAGGCGGCAGCCGCCGGTGAGGGGGGTTCGACGGAAGAGCCTCGTCCGGCACCTCCCCCTCACCGCCGCTGCGGCTCCGCCTCCGCTTCCCGCAGGCACGGCGAGGTGCCTGCGGGCCTCTCCCCGCCCGCGGGGAGAGGGGGCTCCCCGCAAGGCGGACCGACCGAGCCTGGCGAGCCGGTGCTTCACCCCGCGTCGCGCAGCGCCCGGCGGATGATCTTGCCGGTTGTCGTCATCGGCAGGTGATCGCGGAATTCGATCTCGCGCGGGTATTCGTGGGCCGAGAGCCGGGTGCGGACGAAGGCCTGGATCGCGTCGGCGAGCTCCGGCGAGGGGGCATGGCCCGGGCGCAGGACGACGAAGGCCTTCACGATCTCGGTGCGCAGCGGGTCGGGCTTGCCGATCGCGGCGGCGAGCGCCACCGCCGGATGGGTGCAGAGGCAGTCCTCGATCTCGGCCGGACCGATCCGGTAGGCCGCCGAGGTGATGAGGTCGTCGTCGCGGCCGACGAAGTGGACGTAGCCGTCGGCGTCGCGTCGTGCCTGGTCGCCGGTGAGCATCCAGTCGCCGGTGAACTTGCGCGCGGTCGCCTCCGGCTGGTTCCAGTAGCGCAGGAACATCACCGGGTCGGGGCGGGCGACGGCGATCTCGCCCGGCTCGTCCACGCCGGCCTCGCTGCCGTCGGGTCGCAGGATCGCGACGCGGTGGCCGGGCACCGGCTTA
>NZ_VRUX01000760.1:0-1713 GCF_008039885.1 Methylobacterium sp. WL103 | reverse complement strand
CTGCGCAGGGCGGTCACCGCCGCGTCGTCGTCGATGTCGACGCCCGCCTCGATCCGCAGCCGGCCGTCGGTCGCGAGGCCGGACAGGGCGGCGGAAGGGCGGCGCACGGTGGCCGTCACGTCCCATCCGCGATCGAGGAACCGGGCGACGAGGCCGAGCCCGAGGCCGCGGGAGGCGCCGACGACCAGCGCCCTGCGGGCGGTCAAGGCGCACATCCCCGGTCGGGCCGTCGGACGAACGGTCTGCACGGCGAGGCGGGCGAAGCGCCGCCGGCTGCGACGGATCGGCGAACGGCGTCGATGGCGGGATTCATCGGTCCAGGATAGGCCCCGGAGCCGGCCTGTCGAGGAAACGGTTTGTCGCGTGGCAACGCCCGGAGCGGATGGGGCCGAGCCGCGTTGACCCTGCGACACCGCCGGACAGGACCCCCTCGATGCATGCGAAGCGACTGGCGGAGACCGAGGCGGCACTCGCCCGCACCGACCGCCTCTGGCGGGCGGAGGTGAGCCGGCTCTACGGTCCGGAGGGCGTCCTCCGGTTCGGCTACGGCCCGGAGGGGCGCGGCGTGGACGGCTCGTCCGTCCGGCGCGCCTACGAGGCCCGTCGCGACGCGGTCGCCTCCTGGCGCCACGAGCGGCGGTCGGCGCATGCGGTCCGGTAGCCCGACCGTGTCCACCGCGACGGCCTCCATCCTCGGCCTGTGGTCCGCCTACTGGGCGGCGATGTTCGCGCAGGTCGCCCACCTGCGGACGCTCGACGACGGCGTCGGCGCCACCACCTGCGGCTGGGTTTCGCGAAGCCTCCTGGCCATCGGAACCGCGTTCTTCCTGCTGGCGAAGGGCGGGTAGCGGAAGGCACGCGCGGGGTCGGCTCTGGATCGACGCCTGCCCCTCCGGCCGCCTGCGAATTGCTCAGCCGGCCAGGTCGGTGACGTAGCGCCGGTGGACCCAGCCGGACCGGCACGGTCCCGCATAGGCGGTCCGGCGCGGCCAGGGCGTCGCGACGCCGCAATCCCGTCCCTCCCGGTCCGCGTACACGACGCCGAACCACGGCCCACGGGTCTCGCAGACCGACAGGCGCTGGCCCGTATGGATGCGATCGACCTCGCGATAGGGGCGGCCGCCGGGACCGCTGCGCACCGAGAGGAAGTCGTCGCCCTTCGGGTCGAGGCCGGTGACGGCTGCCAACCGCGGGCAGGCGTCGAGCTCAGGCCCATCCGCGCCAGCCTGGACCGGCACGTCGAGGGAAGCGGGCTGAGCGTGGGCGGCCGCGATCGACAGGCCGAGCGCCGCGGCGAGGACGAGCGGCTTGCGCCAGGTCATGAACCACTCCGTTGCGGACGGGGCGACGCCGCGCCGGGCGAGCTATGTCGGCGGTGGATCACCGGTCAAGCACCGGCGGCGCGGCAGCGCGCGTGCGCCGAAACCAGGCGAAGCCGTGCCGGACGGCCGCCACCAGGCCGAACGCGGTGAGCCAGGCGAGGAGCCAGATTTCGTACAGGTCGGCGTCCATCGCCGATTCCCCGTCGAGGCCGAGCCAGGCGGCGAGGCCGTGCGGGACCGGAACGCCGGACCGGAGCGCGAGGCGCATCGCCGGGATCGACAGCAGCGAGGCGGCAAGGATGTGCGCCGCCGCCCGGTAGAGCGGCCGGGCCGCGCCCGAGACGGTTCCCGCGAAACCCGCGAGCAACGCCGCGCCGAGCCAGAGCGCCAC
>NZ_VRUX01000075.1:0-12503 GCF_008039885.1 Methylobacterium sp. WL103 | reverse complement strand
GCGGCGCCTCGCTCGCCGCCCTGATCGCGGACAAGCGCGACTTCGCGGCCCGCGTCGTCGCCGCCCGCCGGGACGTGAGCTTCGACGCGGCGACGGAGATCGTCCGAACCGGCGTCGGCAAGCAGCTGATGGATGCGATCCGCTCCGAGACCGCAGGGCTGCAGGCGGCGACCGCGGAACGGCTGGAGGCCGACCGCAGCCGGGACGTCGCCCGCTCCCTGCTGCTGTCGGTGCTGGCGGCGATCTGTGCCGTCGTCGCGATCGTCCTCCTCGCTCGCCTCGCACTCGTTCGCCGGCGCGAGGCGATGCGGATGTCCGGGCTCCTCGACGGCGTCCTCGCGAACGCCCCGGTCGGCCTCGGCTTCCTCGACCGCGACCTCAAGATCCGCCACATGAACCGGGCGCTCGCGGTGATGAGCGAGCGCGGCTTCGGCGCCGACCTCGGCGCGCCGATCTGGGCGATGCTGCCCAACCTCGCGGACGCCCTCGGCCCGAAGCTCGCCGCCGCCCTCAACGAGGGGCTGGTGACGCCGGACGTTCCCGTGGCGGTGCCGACGCCTTCGGCCCCCGGCGGCGTGCGCCGGTTCTCGATGAGCTTCTACCCGTTGCGCGGCACCTCGTCGGACCGAGAGCCGGCGATCGAGGGCGTCGGCATCGTCGTCCTCGACGAGACCCTGCGCTGGATCGTCGAGGAGCGCATGCGCCGCAGCGAGGAGCGCTTCCGCTCTCTCATCGAGGCGAGCGCGTCGATCGTCTGGACTGCGACCGCGGAGGGCAGCCTGCATCCGCGCCAGGCGTCTTGGACGCGCTTCACCGGCCAGGACGACGCGGCCTATGCCGGCGAGGGCTTCCTCGACGTGATCCACGTCGAGGACCGCGCGCACACCGCAAAGGCCTGGCAGGCGGCAGTCTCGACGCTGCAACCCTACGAGACCGAGCACCGCCTGCGCCGGGCCGACGGCGAATTCCGGCACATGGCGGTACGCGCCGTGCCGATCCTCGCCGAGGACGGCAGCCTGCGCGAATGGGTCGGCACCCACACCGACATCAGCGAGCGCAAGGCGGCCGAAGCCGCGGTCGAGGCGGCGCGTCAGGCCGCCGAAGACGCCAACCGCGCCAAGAGCCAGTTCCTGGCCAACATGAGCCACGAGCTGCGCACCCCGCTCTCGGCGGTGATCGGCTATTCCGAGATGCTGCAGGAGGAGCTGGAAGACCTCGGCGAGCCGGCGCTGATCGCCGACATGAAGAAGATCGAGTCCAACGCCCGCCACCTCCTCGGGTTGATCAACGACGTGCTCGATCTGTCGAAGATCGAGGCCGAGCGGGTCGAGATCTACGCCGAGGACTTCTCCGTCGCCGACGTGGTGGCCGAGGTCGCCGCCACCGTCGAGGGTTTGGTCGCCAAGAAGGGCAACGCCCTCGACCTGACGATCGCCGACGACGTCGGCACGGCGCATACCGACGTGACCAAGCTGCGCCAGTGCCTGATCAACCTTCTGAGCAACGCGGCGAAGTTCACCGAGAACGGCCGCGTCGGCCTCACCGTCACGCGCGACGCCGACGCGGTCCTGCGCTTCGCGGTGAGCGACACCGGCATCGGCATGAACGAAGAGCAGGTCGGCCGGCTGTTCGAGCGCTTCACCCAGGCCGACGCCTCCACCACCCGGCGCTTCGGCGGAACCGGGCTCGGGCTCTCGATCACCCGCGCCTTCGCCGGACTTCTGGGCGGCACCGTCGAGGTCGCGAGCGTCGAAGGCGCGGGCAGCACCTTCACCCTGACGCTGCCGGCGCAGTTCGCCGGCCCCGATGCCGCCCCCGCGCAGGGCGAGGACGGGGCGGTCGGAAACCGTATCCTCGTCATCGACGACGACCCGGCGACGCGCGACCTGCTCGCCCGCTTCCTCGAGAAGGAGGGATTCGCCGTCTCCACCGCCGAGGACGGACGCCAGGGGCTGGAGCGGGCGCGGGCGCTACGCCCGCGCGCGATCCTCCTGGACGTGACCATGCCGCGGATGGACGGCTGGTCGGTGCTGCGCGCGCTCCGAGCCGACCCGGAGCTGGGTGCGACGCCGATCGTCATGGTGACGGTGCTCGACGAGCAGAACCTCGCCTTCTCCCTCGGCGCCACCGACTATCTGCACAAGCCGATCGAGTGGGGGCACCTCAAGGCCGTCACCGACCGGTTCCGTCCCGGCAACGCCGAGGGGCCGATCCTCGTGGTCGAGGACGACCCCGACGCCCGCGAGCGGGTGACGACCTTCCTGGAGCGCGAGGGTTTCCCGGTCTGCTCGGCCGAGCACGGCAAGCTCGCGCTGGAGGCGGTGGCGCGGGAGAAGCCGGCTCTCGTGCTTCTCGACCTGATGATGCCGGAGATGGACGGCTTCGGCTTCCTCCGGGCGCTGCGCACCCGCGCGGAGTGGCGCGACATCCCCGTGGTGGTGCTCACCGCCAAGGACATCACCGCGGAGGATCGTCGCCGCCTCGCGGGGCAGGCCGACCGTGTGATCAGCAAGGGCTCGATGAGCCTGTCGGACCTTGCGCAGGAGGTGCGCGGGTTGGTCGGTGGTCCGGCGTAGAAACGACGCGGCCCCCTCTCCCGTTCGGGAAAGGGGGCCACACTTCTTCAGCACGTGCGCTCGAGGGTACGTCTCAAGGCTCGGAAGTCGGGAAAACCTATTTCTCGACGAAGGCCTTCTCGATCACGTAATGGCCGGCTTCGCCGTGGTTGCCCTCTTCGTAGCCGCCGTTGGTCAGCAGCTCGCGGGTGTCGCGGATCATGTCGGGGCTGCCGCACAGCATGAAGCGGTCGTTCTCGACGGACATGTTCGGCAGGTCGATATCCTCGAACAGCTTGCCCGAGGTCATCAGGTCGGTGATCCGGCCTCGGTTGCGGAACGGCTCGCGGGTCACGGTCGGGTAGTAGATCAGCTGTGCGCTGATCATCTCGCCGAGGAACTCGTGCTTCGGCAGGCTTTCGGTGATGGTCTCGCCGTAGGCGAGTTCCTGAACCTGCCGGCAGCCGTGGACGAGGACGACCTTCTCGAAGCGCTCGTAGGTCTCCGGGTCCTTGATGATCGACAGGAAGGGCGCGAGCCCGGTGCCGGTGCCGAGGAGGTAGAGGTTCTTGCCCGGCAGCAGGTTGTCGAGCACCAGCGTGCCGGTGGGCTTCTTGCCGACGATGATCGGGTCGCCGACCTTGAGGTGCTGCAGCTTCGAGGTGAGCGGGCCGGCCTCGACCTTGATCGAGAAGAACTCCAGCTCCTCCTCGTAGTTGGCCGAGACGACGCTGTAGGCGCGCAGGAGCGGTCGCCCCTCGACCTCGATGCCGATCATCGTGAACTCGCCGTTCCGGAAGCGGAAGGCCGGATCGCGCGTCGTGCGGAAGGAGAAGAGCGTGTCGGTCCAGTGGTGGACCGACAGAACGCGCTCCTCGTAGAACTTGCTCATCGACTGAGGTGTCCCGAATCCCGATGGGGTTGGCGGTCTTTTCGCAGGTGCGGAACGCAGGTCAAGACGCGCCGACGACACACAGCCATGCAACCGCAACTGATTGGAATCGCTCTTAATACCCGCGGCGATACGGCCTAGAGCGGCTTCAACCCGGCCTCGATCTCGGCCCGGCGCGGCTCGAGGAACGGCGGCAGCGCCAAGCCCTGCCCGAGCCGGTCGAGCGGTTCGTCTGCGGTGAAGCCTGGACCGTCGGTGGCGATCTCGAACAGGATGCCGTTCGGCTCGCGGAAGTACAGGCTTCGGAAGTAGAAGCGGTCGACCGGGCCGCTCGACGGCATCCGGCGCGTGTTCAGGCGGTCGGCCCAGGCTGCGTAATCCGCATCGGGGATACGGAAGGCGACATGGTGGACGGCGCCTGCTCCCTGCCGCGCAGGGGCGGAGGCGTCGCCCAGAAGCTGCACCTCTGCCGCCGGGCCGCCCTCCCCCATGGTGAAGACGTGGACGGAACCTTCCGGCGTCTCGAAGCTGCGGGCGTGCACCATGCCCAGCACGTCGACGAGGACGCGGCCGGTTGGCTCCGGCTGCGCCACCGACAGCCGGATCGGTCCGAGGCCGCGGATCTGATGATCGGGCGCCACCGGGCTGCCGGCCCACGGATGCGCGTCGCCCGCGCCGCCGTCGTCGACGAGGCTCAGGCGCTGGCCTTCCGAATCCTCGAAGTCGAGGGTCAGGCGACCGTCGCGCTCCACCGGCGCGGAATGGGTCACGCGCTCCCGCGCCAAGCGCTCGCGCCAAGCCTCGATCGCCGCCGGCCCCGCCACGCGCAGGTGCGTGCGGGTGATGCTGTTCGTCCCGCGCCGCTCAGGTGGCGCCGGCCAGTCGAAGAAGGTGACGTCGGTGCCGGGCGAGGCCAACCCGTCGGCGTAGAACAGGTGGTAGGCCGAGACGTCGTCCTGGTTCACCGTCTTCTTCACCAGCCGCAGCCCGAGCACGCGGGTGTAGAAGGCGTGGTTGTCCGCAGCCCGCGCGGTGATCGCGGTCAGGTGGTGGATCCCGGTGAGCTGCATCGGCGAGGGCGTTTTCCGTCGTAGGGGTTGCCGGTTCGGCGAAAAAAGCGGCCCGACAAAAGGATGGGACGTTCCCCATGATCCAGGGATCATGGGGTCGATTCTAGAGGCCGATCGGCCGCCCGGCGGCGACGACCAGCATCCGGCCGTCGGCGAAGGTCCGCGCGCCGGCCCGGCGGATGTCCTCCTGCGTGACCGACGAGACCAGCGCGTTGCGGCGCTCGATGTAGTCCATGCCGAGGCCTTCGAACGCGATCTGCACCAGCTGGTGGGCGATCTTGGTCGAGGTGTCGAAGCCCAGCGCGTAGGAGCCGGTGAGGTAGTCCTTGGCCTTCTGCAGCTCCTCGTCGTCCGGTCCGTCGGCGATCAGGCGGTTGATCTCGTCGCTGATGACCGACACCGCTTCGCCCACGCGCTCGTTCTTGGTCGCGGTGTAGCCCCAGGTCATCGCCGCCGAGCGGTGGCTGACCAGCGAGGTCCCGACCGAGTAGGCGAGGCCGCGCTTCTCGCGCACTTCCTGGAACAGCCGCGAGGTGAAGGCGCCGCCGCCCAGGATGTGGTTGAGAACGTAGGCTGGGATGAAGTCGGGGTCGCGCCAGGCGACGCCGGCCATGCCGAAGCGGATCACCGATTGCGGCACATCGAGGTCGACGACCACGCGCTTGCCGAGGTCGCCCACCGTGGTCCGCTCGATCGCGCGCAGGCCGCCGGCCTCCGGCAGCGCCCCGAAGGCGCGGTCGAGGCTCTTGGCGAGCTGCTCGGCGCCGATCGCGCCGACGGCGGCGATCTTCACCGCGCCGCGGCCGAGGAGCTGGGCGTGCATCGCCACGAGGTCGTCGCGGGTGATCGCCGACACCGCCTCGATCGTGCCCGACGAGGGCCGGCCGTAGGCGTGCCCGGCGAAGGCCTCGGCGAAGAAGCGGCGCGAGGCCATCACGCCCGGGTCGTTCTGCTGGTAGCGCAGGCCGGCGATCACCTGGCCGCGGACCCGCTCGATCGCGTCGGCGTCGAAGCGGGGCTTGGCGAGCGCCAGGGCCAGGAGGTCGATCGCCTCGTCGGCGTGCTTGACGAGCATCTTCAACGAGCCGCCGATCGCGTCGGGGCCGGCATGGAACGAGAGCTCGATCGCGCGTGCCGCGAGCCGTTCCTGGAAGGCGTCGGAGCCGAGGTCGCCGGCACCCTCGTCGAGGAGGCGCGCCAACATCTGGGCGCAGCCCGACTTGCCCTCCGGGTCCTGCGCCGCCCCGCCCTCGAAGGTGAAGGCGAGCGCGATCATCGGCACCACCGGCGAATCGACGTGCCACGCCTCGATCCCGGCGGCGGTCTGGATCGGTAGCGCCTTGGCCGGGCTCGCCTTGGTGCGGACCGGCGTCTCGGCCAGGTCGGTGTCGGCGAAGTTCATGGACGACCTCGTTGTTCTCGTTCTCTTGGATGCGGCCTCTGGGTGCGGCGCCGGGCGCCGCAGGCCGAAGGCGCTATTCCGCGGCGATCACCATGGGCGCGTCCGGGTCGCTCGCCTTGACGAGGTAGCCGGTGACCGAGCGGGACGGCGTCAGCCAGCGCTCGCTCGCCGTCGCCAGACGCTCGCGGGTCACGCCCTCGATGTCGGCGGGCCAGCGGCGCACCTCCTCGATGGTCTCGCCGATGGCGAGCGCCGAGCCGTAGATGCGCGCGAGCGACGACTGGCTATCGGAGGAGTAAACCGTCTCGGCGACCAGCCGGGTCTTGGCCCGCTCGATCGCCTCGGCGTTCAGCGCCTCGGAAGGTGCGCGCCGGAGCACGCGGTCGACCTCGGCCTCGAGCTTCTCCAGGCTGACGCCCTCGGCTGGGATCGCGTAGACCGAGAAGCGGGTGTCGTCGATCGCCGAGCCCATGTACCAGGCGCCCGCGTTCACCGCGAGGCCGCTCTCCATGACGAGCTTTCGGTAGAGGTAGGAGGTCGAGCCGCCGCCGAGCACTTCGGCGAGCAGTTCGAGGTCGTGACAGCCTCCGTCGCGGGCGGTGATGCAGGACGGCGTGAGGTAGAGACGCTGCAAGGTCGGCTGCTCGACCTTCGGGTCGGCCACCGCGAGACGGCGCAGCGCCTTCGGCTCGGGCTCCCGCGGGCGGACCCGCACCGGGCGGGCGCCCTGCGGTGCGACGCGCCCGTAGGTCGCCTCGGCCAGGCGCCGGACCTCGTCGGGCGTCACGTCGCCGGCGACCACGAGGATCGCATTCTCGGGCGTGTAGAAGCGCTTGTAGTAGTCGAGGGCGTGGTTGCGGTTCAGCTCCTCGATCTCGTGCATCCAGCCGATGATCGGGATGCCGTAGGGGTGGTGCACGAAGAGCGAGGCCGCCATCGCCTCGGAGAGCTGGGCGGAGGGATCGGTCTCGACCCGCATGCGGCGCTCCTCCAGCACCACGTCGCGCTCGGGCGCGACCACCGCGTCGTCGAGGACGAGGCCGGTCATGCGGTCGGCCTCGAACGCCATCATGGTGTCGAGGTTGTCGCGGGCGACGCGCTGGAAGTAGGCGGTGTAGTCGTAGGAGGTGAAGGCGTTCTCCTGCCCGCCGAGACCGGAGACGGCCTTCGAGAAGGCGCCGACCGGGTGCTTCTCGGTGCCCTTGAACATCAGGTGCTCGAGGAAGTGGGCGATGCCGGACCGGCCGAGCGGGTCGTCGGCCGAACCGTTGCGGTACCAGATCATGTGAGTCACGACGGGCGCGCGGTGATCCGGCACCACCACCACGTCGAGCCCGTTGTCGAGGGTGAAGGACGACACCTCCGGCCCACCGGCCTCGGAGCGCCCGAACGGCGCCGCCTCGACGCGCCCCGCGCTGGCGAAGCGGCCGCCGGCCGGGAACAGGGTGGGCGTCGCCTTCCTGAACAGATGCATACCGTCTTCCCTCGTGCGGCCCTTAAGGGACCGTCCGTTTCTGGTTCGATGCGGGGCAGCGCGCCGGCATCGTCTCGATCGGCAATTCCCGTACCGGAAGCGCCGGCGCCGGTCCCGTGCCGAACGGCGACCGACCGTGTGTCACATCCGCGCCTCAGCGCGCACGCTGCTCGCGCAGGTAGGCGCCGGGATCGGATTCTTCGCGCTCGCGGCTGGCGTTGTTGATCGGGTCGGTGGTGTTGCGAACGATCTTCTTGGGCGGCTGGCGGTAGCCTTTGGGCGGATCGGTGAGCACGTCGCGCGATGGCTCGACCGCCGACGGCTCGGTCTTCTCGTTGCCGATCCCGCGGATCAGGTCGAGCGGGTTGACCCAGGAATCCTCCCGGGTGTTGTCTCCGGGCTTGCGCTCGATCTCGCGGGTCACGTTGGCGTCGGCGCGGCGGCCGGAACGCATCTCGTCGACCGAGAGCGTCGCGTTGTTGTCCTCGTAGCGCCCCTGCGCCTGGTTGCCCTTCGGCACGCGGCGCTCGGCGGCGGCGCGCTCGCGCTCGACCACCTCGGGCTCCTTCGGCCATTGCGACGAGGATGCGCCGGCGCGCGGTGCCGGCAGGGCCTTTCCGTCGAGGCGGGGCGGCATCACCAGGGGTGCGCGCTCGCGATATTCGATCGGCGCCTGCGGCTTCTCGAGGAGGCCGATGCCGCTCAGCGTGTTGCGCAGCAGCTCGCCCCGCTCCTGCGCCTGGACCGCGGACGGCAGGACGATCGCCGCCGCCATGAGAATGAGCTCCCGGTACCCGATCATGATGCCCCGCAACTTGCCCACCGACGCCCGATCCCCGTTCCGGGGTTCATCGAAGCGGCCGCACGGATGACGGCCTGATCCGGCGCTTCGGGTCTGAAGCCGGTTTCCGGCGATCGTATGGCGCCTTGACCGCTCGGGGCCAGCCATAAGCGACCTGCATCCACCGCCGTCACCGCCCCGGTCACGCCGGCGGGGACTCGCTGGACTGGCCGTCGCGCCGTTCCGGCAGCACGCTGTCGAGGATCAACCCGACGACGCCCGCGACGATCGCCGCGTCGGCGACGTTGAACACGTACCAGGACCACGCGCCGGCATGCAGGTGCACGAAATCGAACACCGCGCCGTAGGCGGCCCGGTCGACCGCGTTGCCAAGCGCGCCGCCGGCGATCAGGCCGAGCGCCGTCGCCAGCAGGCGCGACCCCGTACGGGTCATCCACACGCTCAAGCCCACGGCGGCGGCGAGCGACAACGCCACCAGCAACCACCGGCCGACGCCGCGCTCCTGCTGGAACAGGCCGTAGGAGACACCCCTGTTCCAAACGACGACGAACTCGGCATAGGGCCCGAGGCGCCAGGGCTGGGTCAGCACCAGATCGGTGCCGAAGTAGAGCGACAGCTTCGAGAGCTGGTCGAGGACCAGGGTCGCGACGAGGGCGAAGAGGCCGAGATGAACGGGCTTCATCGTGCGCCTCCCGCCGCAGCCTCTCCCCTTCCCCGACGGAGGGAAGAGGAACGAAGCGGTCGCGTCCCGCTCACGCCGCGCTCGCTGCCGGATGGGCCGCATCCCATTCCCGAAGCGCCAGGGCGTCGCGGGGTGTGACGTCCGGGTAGTCCGGGTCGCTGCCGACCTCCGGCGTGACGCGCCAGGAGCGGGCGCACTTGCGGCCCTCGGCGCGCACCGGGACCACGGCGACGCCCTTGACGTCGTCGAGGCGGAACGCGTCGGCGGGGCCCTCCCCGGCCTCGATCCGGATCGCGGAGGTGATGCAGACGTCGGCGAAGTCGACGCCGTCGAGGGCCGTCAGCAAGTCCGGGTCGGCGATCGAGACGGTGGGCGCCGCCTCCAGGCTCGCGCCGATGCGCTTGGCCGCGCGCTCGATCTCCAAAGCGCCGGTCACGACCCGGCGAACCCGCCGGATCTTCTGCCAACGCGCGGCGAGGGCGTCGTCGCGCCAGGAGGCCGGCGTCTCCGGCAGGGTCTGCAGGTGGACCGAGCCGGCCTCCGACGGGAACCGGTCGAGCCAGGCCTCCTCGGCGGTGAAGGCGAGCACGGGCGCGAGCCAGATCACGACCCGGCGGAACGCCTCGTCGATCACCTGCAGCGCGGCCCGGCGGGTGACCGAGGAGGCCGGGTCGCAATACAGCGCGTCCTTGCGCACGTCGAAGTAGAACGACGACAGGTCGCCGGTCATGAAGCCGTTCAGCAGCGCGACCACGCGCTTGGTGTCGAAGGTGCGGTAGGCCTCGCGGATCTCGCCGTCGAGCTCGAGCAGACGGTGGAGCACGAAGCGCTCGAGTTCCGGCATCTCTGCGAACGGCACGTCGTCGCCCGCCACGCGGTGAGCGAGCGAGCCGAGCATCCAGCGGAGCGAGTTGCGCAGCTTGCGGTAGGTCTCGGCGAAGGTCTTGATGATCTCCGGGCCGATGCGCAGGTCGTCGGTGCAGTCGGAGGCGGCGACCCACAGGCGCAGGATGTCGGCCCCCGAATCCTTGATGATGCTCTGGGGCGCGACGACGTTGCCCTTCGACTTCGACATCTTCAGCCCCTTGGCGTCGAGGACGAAGCCGTGGGTGAGCACCGTGTCGTAGGGCGCGCGGCCCCGCGTGCCGGCGGATTCGAGCAGCGACGACTGGAACCAGCCGCGGTGCTGGTCCGACCCTTCGAGGTACATCACCGTGTCCCGCCCGCCGTCGCGGCGGCGCACGACGTTGGCGAGGCCGGGGAACGCCGCCGGGTCGTCGAGGACGAAGGCGTGCGTCGAGCCGGAATCGAACCACACGTCGAGGACGTCGGTGACCTTCTCGTAGGCTGCCGGGTCGTGGTCGGGGGCGAGGAAGCGCGCGCCGTCGGCGTCGGTGAACCAGGCGTCGGCGCCCTCAGTCGCGAAGGCGGCGACGATGCGGGCGTTCACGCGGTCGTCGCGCAGCACCTCGCCGGTGCCCTTCTTGACGAACACCGTGATCGGCACGCCCCAGGCGCGTTGGCGCGACACGACCCAGTCGGGCCGGTTGCCGACCATGCCGTTGATGCGGTTCTTGCCCTGGGGCGGCACCCACTGGGTGTCCTCGATCGCCTGCAGGGCGACCTCGCGCAGGGTGCGTTCGCCGAGCGAGTCCACCGCCTTGTCCATGGCGATGAACCATTGCGGCGTGTTGCGGAAGATCACCGGCTTCTTGGAGCGCCAGGAATGCGGGTAGCTGTGCTTGAGCCGCCCCGACGCCACCAGCGTCCCGGCCTCCTGCAAAGCGGCCATCACGGCCTTGTTGGCGTCGCCCTTCTCGCCCTTGTCGGTGAGGACGCGCCGTCCCTCGAAGCCGGGCGCGTCCTTCGTGAGCGCGCCGTCGGCGTCGACGGTGTAGGGGATGCGGGTCTCGATGCCGCGCTCGGCGAGCGCGCGGCCGTTGGCCATCCAGACCTCGAAATCCTCGCGGCCGTGGCCCGGCGCGGTGTGGACGAAGCCGGTGCCGGCCTCGTCGGTGACGTGGTCGCCGTCGAGCATCGGCACGGCGAAGTCGTAGCCGCGGCCGGCGAGCGGATGGGACAGGGTGAGGTCGGCGAGTTCGGCCGGGGTCACGTCGCGCAGGCGCTCATGCGCCGCGACGCGCGCAGACTCGAAGACGCCTGCGGCGAGGCCGTCCGCCAGCAGGTAGGTCTGGCCGACCTTGGCCCAGTTGTCCTCCGCGGCCTCTGTCACCCGGTAGAGGCCGTAGGCGACACGTTTGGAGTAGGCGACGGCGCGGTTGCCGGGCATGGTCCAGGGCGTCGTCGTCCAGATGACGACGCGGGCGTCGCCGAGGTCTGCTGCCGCGCCGGCGCGCATCGGGAAGGCGGCGAAGATGGTGTCGCTGACGTGGTCCTCGTACTCGACCTCGGCCTCGGCGAGCGCGGTCTTCTCGACCACCGACCACATCACCGGCTTGGAGCCGCGATAGAGCTGGCCGCTCGTCGAGAACTTGATGAGCTCGGCGGCGATGGCGGCTTCGGCCGGGTAGGCCATGGTGGCGTAGGGATGGTCCCAGTCGCCGGTGACGCCGAGGCGCTTGAACTCCGCTCGCTGCACGTCGAGCCAGTGGCCGGCGAAGGTCCGGCATTCCTGGCGGAACTCGATGACCGGCACGTCGTCCTTGTTGCGGCCCTTGGCGCGATACTGCTCCTCGATCTTCCACTCGATCGGCAGGCCGTGGCAGTCCCAGCCCGGCACGTAGTTCGCGTCGAAGCCGAGTCCGCCCATGGAGCGGACGATCACGTCCTTGAGGATCTTGTTGAGCGCCGTGCCGATGTGGATGTTGCCGTTGGCGTAGGGCGGCCCGTCGTGCAGCACGAATTTCGGGCGTCCGGCGGCGTTGGCACGTAGCTGCCCGTAGAGGTCGGTGGCGCTCCAGCGCTCCAGCAGCAGCGGCTCGCGCGTCGGCAGGCCGGCCCGCATCGGGAAGTCGGTCTGCGGAAGGTAGAGGGTCTTGGAATAGTCGCGGCCGGCCGGGGCTTCGGCTTGGGTCTCGTCGGTCATGGGGTCGGGCGTCCTGGAAACGGGCGGCGCGCGTGCGGGCTTTGCGAAGGCCGGCGCATGTCACGGCGCGAGGGGCGATGGAAGCGGCGGCTCCCGTGACGATCCCGGCCTCCGCGCAGCCGCGCGGGCGCGGACCTCACGCGGCGGCCGGGCCCATAATTCGACGGACGTGTGGGGCGTGGACGCAGCGCATGGCCGCGTTCTAGCAGCGGGCGCGAGCGGAGGCCAGCGGATGCGCGCGGTCCGAACGGGGCTGCGCATTCACCACGCCGTCGGGACGCCTTGCGGGATGCTGCCACCAAATCGCGGCTGGTTCGTTGCCTGACCACGCGATCGGTCCGCGCCGGCGGGCGCAGGTCCGAGCCGCGGAGCACAACAGGATGGGACGTAACGCCATGAAACATCTCCTGATCGCCGCCACGCTCGCCCTCACCGCCTGCGCCGTCGCGCTCGTTTCAGCGGCGGTGGCGGCGGTGATGCCGGACGGCGCGGCGCGAGCGCAGGTCGGTGCGGTAGGCGCGGCGGCCGGGATCGATCCCGAGCGCGCCGTTGACCGTTCCGACAGCCCCGCCGACAGCCC
>NZ_VRUX01000759.1:0-1718 GCF_008039885.1 Methylobacterium sp. WL103 | reverse complement strand
GGCCTCGGCGATCCGGTCGCCGTCGAGGCGCAGGCCCGCCGCCGCAGAGACCACCGCGAAGGCGTAGGAGGTGCGGTCGCGGACCTTGAGATAGCGGGAATGGGCCGCAAACCCCGCCGCCTCCGGCGGCAGCCGCACCGCGGTGATCAGCTCGCCCGGCGCAAGGTCGGCCTCTCGCTCCGGCGCGTCGCCGGGCAGGCGATGGAAGGACTCGAGCGCCACCTCGCGCCGGCCCGCCGCGCCCTCGATCTCGACGACGGCGTCGAGGGCCGCCAGCGGCACGCAGAAGTCGGACGGGTGGGTGGCGATGCAGTGCTCGCTCCAGCCGAGCACCGCGTGCAGCCGCGTCGCCCCACCGAGCGCGGCACACCCCGAGCCCGGCGTGCGCTTGTTGCAGGGGGAGGTGGCGTCGGCGAAATAGGGGCAGCGGGTGCGCTGCATCAGGTTGCCGGCGGCGGTCGCGGCGTTGCGCAGCTGCGCCGACGCACCCGACAGCAGCGCCTCGGCCACCGCCGGATAGGCCTTGGCGAAATGCGGATCGTGGGCGAGGTCGCTGTTGCGCACCAGCGCGCCGACCCGCACGCCGCCGTCGTCGAGGACGTCGAGGCGGTCGAGGCCGGGGAGGCGGGTGACGTCGACGAGGCGGGCCGGCGTGACGACGCCGCCCTTCATCAGGTCGAGCAGGTTGGTGCCGGCGCCGAGATAGGCGGCGCCGGGGGCCTGCGCCGCCGCGATCGCCTCAGCGACGCTGGCGGGACGGGTGTAGTCGAACAGGTTCACGCCGCGTCCTCCCGCATCATCACGCCGGCGGCTTGGCCGTCGCCGGCGGTCTGGGCGGCCAGCACCGCGTCGCCGATGCCCGCATAGGCGCCGCAGCGGCAGAGGTTGCCGCTCATGCCCTCGCGGATCCGCTCGGGATCGGTCCCCGCCTGACCTTCGGCGATGAGCCCGACCGCGCTCATGATCTGGCCCGGCGTGCAGAAGCCGCACTGGAAGCCGTCATGGGCGATGAAGGCCTCCTGCACCGGATGCAGGCGATCACCGTCCGCCAGGCCCTCGATCGTGGTGACCGAGGCGCCGTCGAGGCTGATCGCGAGCGCGAGGCAGGCGTTGATCCGCCGGCCGTCGACCAGCACCGTGCAGGCGCCGCACTGTCCGCGGTCGCAGCCCTTCTTCGAGCCGGTGAGATGGAGGCGCTCGCGCAGCAGGTCCAGCAGGGTCACGCGGGGATCCTCCAGGAGGACCTCGCGCGCCGTGCCGTTCACGGTGAGCCTGAGAGGTATCATGCGGTCTCCGGGCATGGCGCAGCTTGGAACCGAACCAGATAGGACCACGCCGCGCAAAGGCCAGTGGACCTGCAATCGCAGGTCGCCAGGCAAGGTGCTGATTAGGGCGCGGGGCAGGGCGCCGGGGGGGCACGAAGGCGAGGACGGAACGGGTAGGGGGACCGGAACGCGTCGCCTCCCGCGGCCATCCCTGCTACCCTGCCCCGGTCATGAGCGATCACCACCCGGACCTGACCTACCGCCTCCGCCAGCAGGCCATCCTGTCCGAGTTCGGCGTCGAGGCCCTGCGCGGCGACGACGTCGACGGGTTGCTGCAGCGGGCGACCGAACTCTGCGCCGAGGGCATGGGCGCCGAGTTCTGCAAGGCGCTGGAGCACCTGCACGACGAGGACATGCTGCTGGTGCGCGCCGGCGTCGGCTGGGGGCCGAACG
>NZ_VRUX01000758.1:0-1721 GCF_008039885.1 Methylobacterium sp. WL103 | reverse complement strand
TCCGCCGGGCAGCGCCCGCGTCACCGGATGGCGGTTGCCTGTCGCCGTCGCCGTCGGCTTGTAGGGCTGCTCGACCACGCGCCCGTTCGGGTCGCCCGGCAGGATGCCGGAAAGCCGCGTGCGCGCGAGGCTCGCCGGGCCGGCGAATTCCGGGCCGGCGGCGATCAGGAGCGCGCCGCCCTCGCGGACGTAGCGGGTGATGTTGTCGAAATACGCCGAGGGCAGCACGCTCTGGTTGGCGTAGCGGTCGAAGATGATCAGGTCGAAGTCCTTGATCTTCTGGACGAACAGCTCGCGCGTCGGGAAGGCGATCAGCGACAGCTCGGAGATCGGCGTGCCGTCCTGCTTCTCCGGCGGCCGCAGGATGGTGAAGTGCACGAGGTCGACGTTGGCGTCCGATTTCAGCAGGTTGCGCCAGGTGCGCTCGCCCTGGTGCGGCTCGCCGGAGACCAGCAGCACCCGCAGCTTCTCGCGGATGCCCTCGATGGGGAGCACGGCGCGGTTGTTGACCGTGGTCAGCTCGCCCGGCAACGGCTCGACCTCGATCTCGACGACGTTCGGGCCGCCATGCTCGATCTTCAGCGCGAGGTCGAACGGCTTGTCCGTCGGCACGGTGCGGCGCCCGATCTCCTCGCCGTCGCGGCGCAGGGCGACGACGGCCGAGCCGGTGCCGCCGCGCTCCATCACCTCGGCGCGGATCGTGAGGTCCTTGCCGACGATGCCGAAGCGGGGCGCCTCCAGGAGCTTGATCTGCCGGTCGCGCTCGTCCGGGTGCCCGGTGACGAGCACGTGCAGCGGCGCCTTGATCCCGAGGGCCGCGAGCGAGGCCGGGATGTCGTGCACGACGCCGTCAGTGAGCATCACCACGCCGGCCAACCGCTCAGGCGGCACGTCGGCGAGCGCCTGGCCCACGGCGGCGAAAAGCTTGGTGCCGTCGTCGCCGGCGGCGTCCGGCACGTCGATGAAGCGCGGCTCGATGTTCGTCAGCGCACCGAAGCGACGCTGCAATTCGGCCCTGACCTGGTCGGTCGCCGCCGGCCGGTCGCCGAGCGCCTGAGACCCGGATCGGTCGACGATCACCGCGGCGATGTCCTTCACCGGCTCGCGATCCTCGCGCACCAGGGCGGGGTTCGCGAGCGCCGCGAGCACCAGCCCGAGCGCCAGCGCCCGCAGGACGGCGGTGCGTCCCCGCGCCAGGAAGGCGAGCACGGAAAACAGCGCCACGATCACGGCGAAGACCGCCAGCACGGGCCAGGGCAGCAGCGGCGTAAAGCTGAGGCTCAGCATGACGGGAGAGCCTTCGTGATCCGGTTGCGCGCGGGAAGCGCCGCGTGGCCCCCTCTCCCATGGGGAGAGGGCTGGGGTGAGGGGCGTGACCTGACCGGAGGGGTCACGCCCCTCATCCTGTCCTTCTCCCCCTGGGAGAAGAGACCCGCGACCACGTCCAATGTGTCGGTATGTGTCGGGATCGTCACTGCCCCAGCCGCTCCAGCAGGGCCGGCACGTGGACCTGGTCCGCCTTGTAGTTGCCGGTCAGCGTGTAGATCACGATGTTGACGCCGCCGCGGAAGGCCATCTCGCGCTGGCGCTGGTCGCCGCCGACCACCGGGTAGAGCGGGTCGCCGCGGCGGTCGATCGCCCAGGCCGCGGCGAGGTCGTTGCCGGTGATGACGATCGGGCTGACGCCGTCGCCGGCGCGTGCCGGGCGGCGCTCGGTGCCC
>NZ_VRUX01000757.1:0-1730 GCF_008039885.1 Methylobacterium sp. WL103 | reverse complement strand
GCGCGGAAGGGGTCGTCCTGCCCGACGATGCGGGCGAGTTCCGCCAGCGGGTCGGGCTTCTGCGCGGCCGGCTCGGCCCCACGCGGGGCCGGCGAGGGCTGCTGCAGATCGCGCGCGAAGGCGTCGAAGTCGACAGGCGCGCGCGAAGCGTTCGTCATGGCAGCATCCTCATCCTACGCCGACTTTTACGGGGGCGCACTCACCGCATCGCGTCCGGAGCGCTCACGCCGAGGACGGCGAGACCGGATGCCAAGACGCCTCGCAGCGCCTCGATCAGCGCTAGCCTCGCCCGAGTTGACTTTCGGTCGGTTGGATTAACAAACCGTAATTGCGGCAAGTCTTTGCCCTTGTTCCAGAAACTATGAAGGCTACTCGCCATCTCGTAGAGATGGAAGGCGATCCGGTGCGGCTCGTGCGCTGCGGCGGCCGCCTCCAGCACCCGCGGGTACTGCGCGATCAGCCGCAGCATCTCGGCCTCGCCCGCATCCGACAGCAGCGCGAAATCCGCGTCCGCGAGCCCGGCAGCGTCCGCGGGGTCGAAGTCGGGAAACGCCTCACGCGCCTGCCGCTGCACCGAGCGGATGCGGGCGTGGGCGTACTGGACGTAGAAGACCGGGTTGTCCTTGGACTGCTCGACCACCTTGGCGAGGTCGAAGTCGAGGGTCGCGTCGTTCTTGCGGTAGAGCATCATGAAGCGGATCGCGTCGCGGCCGACCTCGTCGATGACCTCGCGGAGCGTCACGAACTCGCCCGAGCGCTTGCTCATCTTCACCGGCTCGCCCGCGCGCAACAGCCGCACCAGCTGGCACAGCTTCACGTCGAGGCTCGCCTTGCCGTCGGTGACGGCCTTCACCGCCGCCTGCATGCGCTTGACGTAGCCGCCGTGGTCGGCGCCGAGCACGTCGATCAGCTCGGTGGCGCCGGCGAGGTACTTGGCCCGGTGGTAGGCGATGTCGGAGGCGAAGTAGGTGTAGGAGCCGTCCGACTTCAGCAGCGGCCGGTCGGTGTCGTCGCCGAAGTCCTTCGTGCGGAACAGGGTCTGCTCGCGGTCTTCCCAATCCTCCGGCACCTGGCCCTTGGGCGGCGGCAGGCGGCCCTCGTAGACGAGCCCCTTCTCGCGCAGCTCCGCGAGCAGCGTTGCGACGGCGCCGCCGCCCTCCCCCTGCAGGGTGCGCTCGGAGAAGAACACGTCGTGGTGGATGCCGATCGCGGCCAGATCCCCGCGGATCATCTCCATCATCTCGGCGATGGCGGTCTCGCGCACCACCGGCAGCCATTCGGAGTCCGGCTTTTCGAGCAGCGCGCGGCCGTGGGTCTCGGCCAGCGCCTGCCCGACCGGCACGAGGTAGTCGCCGGGATAGAGACCCTCGGGGATCGCGCCGACCGTTTCGCCCAGCGCCTCGCGGTAGCGCAGGTAGGCGGAGCGGGCGAGCACGTCGACCTGCGCGCCCGCGTCGTTGATGTAGTACTCGCGCGTCACCTGCCGGCCGGCGGCGACCAGGAGGTTCGCCAGCGCGTCGCCGAACACCGCCCCGCGCCCGTGCCCGACATGCATCGGGCCGGTGGGATTGGCCGAGACGTACTCGATGTTGACCGGCCCGCCCGGCATGTGCCCGCGCCCGTAGCCGGCGGGATCGGCCAGCACGCCGCGCAGCACGTCGTGGAAGACGGCCGGCACCAGCCGCAGGTTGATGAAGCCGGGGCCGGCGACCGCGGCCTCGACCACGCGC
>NZ_VRUX01000756.1:0-1731 GCF_008039885.1 Methylobacterium sp. WL103 | reverse complement strand
GCGCTGGCGGGCTCGGCCGCCGTCGCGAACGTCAGCAGCGCCATCGCGGCCACCGCGCGACGCCCCCGGGGCGATGTCCGATCGGTGGTGGCCTTCGTTCCGTCCGTTTGATCCAAGCGCATCGTCGCTCCGAGCCGTCATGGTGAAGGTGGCATGGACGGCGAAGGCCGGCTCCCCGTCAACCGGGGCTGTACAAGATCGGGCCACGGATCGCGTCCGCCGTCTCGCAAGCCGCGTTCCGCGACTTCGATCCGCGCTGGGCTTGGAGAAACGGCTCCCGCTGGCCTCGGCCCCGCGCCACCTGTTAAGAGGCCCATCGACGGGCGGCCCGCCAGAGGCTCGCCCCGACGGAGGAACGATGCCTCGCTTTATTCTCCCCATCGCCGGAGCCGTGCTGATCGCCATGACCGCTGCCGCCAACGCCGACTACACCACCCTCCCCTCCGGCCTGAAGTATCAGGATGAAGTCGTGGGCGCCGGCCCCGAGCCGAAGGCCGGCCAGAAGGTGACCGTGCAGTACACCGGCTGGCTCGACGACGCCGGCAAGAAGGGCAAGAAGTTCGATTCCTCGCGGGACCGCAACCAGCCCTTCACCTTCACCCTCGGCGCCGGCCAGGTGATCCAGGGTTGGGACCTCGGCGTCGCCACAATGAAGCAGGGCGGCAAGCGCACCCTGGTGATCCCGGCCGAGCTCGGCTACGGCGCCCGCGGCGCCGGCGGCATCATCCCACCCGGCGCGACGCTGATCTTCGACGTCGAGCTGCTCGGCGCGAAGTAAGGCAGACGGCTCGGCGGCGGGAAAGGTCGGCCCAGAATGCTGTTCGCGCAGCTTCCCGACGACCTGTTCCGGCCGCTGGCCTCGCCGAGCCGCGCGTTCAACGCGGCGCTGCTGCTGCACCTGCACCGGAAGGTGATGGGCACCAGCCCCGACCCGGTGCGCAAGGCGGAGCTGCTGGCCGCCATCGGCGACTTCTCCGCCGAGTGGGCGCTCGATCAGCAATCCGACGACGAGCCGGTGCCCATCGATCCGATCGAGCGCCGCTCGGCCCTTTTTCGGCGCTTCCTCGAGACCGGCTGGCTGATCGAGCGGCGCGAGCGCTACGTGCCGGTGGTCGACTTCGACCCGGAGGCGCGGCTCCTGCTCGAGGAGCTGTCGCGGATGGAGCGCGGCGAGACCCGCTCCTACGGCGCCGCCATCCTCGACGTGCTCGGCAGCCTGGAGAGTGCGATCGCCAACCCGGCCGACCGCTCGGAGGCGCTCGGCAATGCGGCGCGCGCGGCGCAGGCCTTCCTCGGCCACGTGCGGGGGCTGGCCGGCGCGATGCGCAAGATCGAGGAGCGCATCCTCCACGAGGAGGACATGCGCGCGGCCTTCCGCCTCTACTTCGAGGACTTCGTCGAGCGCCACCTGATCAGCGACTACCGGACGCTGAACACCCGCTACAACCCGTTCCGCTTCCGCTCGGCCATCGTGCGGGAGGCCGGACGCGCGCTTCGCGACCCGCTGCTGATCCGGGCGCTGGCCGAGGCGATCCTGCGCGAGGGCCGGGCGGCGGAGCTGCGCACCGCCGAGCGCGGGGTGCGCGCCGACCTCACCCAGATCCTGTCGATTTTCGAAGGCCTCGACCGGCACCTCGACGCCGTCGACGACGTGGTCGCGCGGATGGAACGCCGGATCGCGGCCGCCGTGCGCTACATGGACCGGCCGGATTCGGCGGGCATCGAGCGCAC
>NZ_VRUX01000755.1:0-1748 GCF_008039885.1 Methylobacterium sp. WL103 | reverse complement strand
GCACCCGGCGACCTTCCGGCCCTCGCCCGGCCTGATCACCTACTACCACCCGCCCGGCCGGAGAGATGGGCATGGCGCCCGGCGCCGACTCGGCCAAGGGCGGCAACGTCGATCAGACCAACAAGATGACCCCGAACGCCGGCGGCACCGCGGGCGGCCCCGCCCGCTGACGCACCGGTTCGTTCGCGGATCGAGAGGCCGGTTCCCGTGAGGGCGCCGGCCTTTTTCGTATCGAGACCCTCGTGCTCGTGCGAGCCGACCGGGATTTTCGAACGCGCTGGGGAATGCGAAGCGCCTTCTTGGCTTGCCCTCAGAGCGATCCGCTTCATGCGCGTCTTGTTTTAGCTTTCACATCCTCACCGTCATCACCCCAGTTTGTTGTGCTGGTGTAGGCATCGCGCGAGTGAGCGTTGGCGGTGACGATGATGCGGCGTGCGACGGCGCGCAGGTCCAGCTTGGCCGGCTTGGTCTGATCGCACAGGGCTCGGTCGGCGGTCGTGAAGGCCGGGTCGTGGCGCGCCGCCACGAGGGCGCTCATGTACAGCGCCGCGCACGCAGAACCGGCTGCCGCCGATCATGGTCGCGGGGCGGAGCGTGGCTGGATTGGCTGACATGCGGGGCCAAGCCCGCTAGGCTGACGATGCTCTTGCGGTCGCGCTGTCTGAGCTCGGCTAGGTCGTAGATCGGCACGGCCGCCACGCGCGCGCCGACGCCCGGGATCGAGCGCAGCAGGCGATGCGCGACCACGCACTCGGCATCGACCTGGATTGCGGGCGTCCAGCTCCGCCTCGATGGCCGCGTAGGCCCCAATCGAGGTCCGCGATGCAGGCGCGATGGCTTGCGATCACGGCCGGTTCGCGCGCCTGCTTCAGGCGGGTGTTTTCGACCCCGCGCATGGCCACCAGCTGCTGGCGCCGGGTGGACAGCGCTTGAGCGCACGGGCGGTGGCGTCGGGCAGCGGGCGGATCGCATCGAGCATGGCCCGAACAAAGCGGGCGATCAGCCCGGCGTCCAGCACTTCAGCCATGGGACCGGTCCGGCATGCAGGCTCGCCGCCAGCCGGGCGGGGCCCAAGCCTGTTCGATCGAGGGCTATCGAGCAGGCGCGGCCGCGCCGGACTGCGATCATGCAGCAGATCGGGGATCCACCGAGCTGCGCCTGCCCCGCTCCTCTACAGCAGCCACCTCAAGATACAGGGATCCAGGACCACTCACGGTACCCACTGAAGCGCAAGCTACGGTTCCGGATTCCAAGCTCTACTGCGCATCCCCGTAATAACAGCGTGGAGCGAAGCCGTGATCGCGCTCCTCCGCTGAAGGGGAGGGAAGAGCCATCCCATCCCCACATAGTTCAAACCGTCAGGTTTCGAACATTCGAATGTAACAAGATGTATCCACATCGAGGATATCATACAGATTGACAAAGTCATCAGCTTGACCATAAAATGGTATCGAGATCTGTGGCGATGAATTCTAGGTGAATGCCGTTTTCAGACTTGATTAAACCGTCCGGCCCTAGCACCCGTAGCGACGGCGACGGACCCTGCGTCCGCGGAGAACCGGTGGCCTGAGGGCCGTTTCCGGTCGTCCGCGGGCGGTGGGGTCGCGAGGCGTCGCCCCGCTTTGCGAGGACGGCCGACGATGCAGGACATCCCCGACGAACGCGGTGCCGACAGGACGATCGTGCGCCCGCCCGAGGTCGTCGTGGTGCGGGCGTCCGAACGGCGGCCGCGCGGCGATGGCCGGCTC
>NZ_VRUX01000754.1:0-1755 GCF_008039885.1 Methylobacterium sp. WL103 | reverse complement strand
CGCCAACGCGTCGTCCTGGCCGCCCGCAGGGCCGACGTGCTCGACGCGTTGGCGCGCGATATTCGCGGCCGCGGCGGCGAGGCCGTGGCGATCCCCACCGACGTCGCCGATCCCGAGGCCGTGTCGGCGCTGGCCGACGGGGCGGTGGGCGCGTTCGGCCGGATCGACGTCTGGATCAACAACGCCGGCGCGGGCGTGTTCGGCCCGCTCCTCGACGCGCCGCTCGATCTGCACAGGCAGACGATCGCGATCAACCTGTTGGGCGCCATCCACGGCGCCTACGCCGTGCTGCCGCACTTCCTACGTCAGGGGAGCGGCACGCTGATCAACACGGTCTCGATGGGCGGCTGGGCGCCGACGCCGTTCGCCGCGGCCTACACCGCCAGCAAGTTCGGGTTGCGCGGCTTCTCTGCCAGCCTGCGCCAGGAGCTCGCGCCTCACCGGCACATCCACGTCTGCGGCGTGTTTCCGGCGATCGTCGACACGCCCGGCCTCGAGCACGGCGCCAACGTGACCGGTAAGACGCTCAACCCCGGCCACCTGTACTATGCACCGGAAGACGTGGCCGAGACCTACTTGCGGCTTGCGCTGCACCCACGCCACGAGGTGGCGGTGGGCTGGCCTGCGCGTCTGGCCCAGGTCGGCTACGCCCTCGCACCGTCCGTGACCGAACGGATGATGGGGGCGGGTTTCCGCCGCGCGCTCGACAGGGCCGACCCCGGCCCACGCACGCATGGTGCCTTGCGTCAGCCGAAGCCCGAAGGCACCCGGGCCGACGGTGGCTGGCGCGACCGCAAGGGCGTTCCCTCGGCAGGTCGCCTCAGTCTCGGGCTCGTGCTTGCGGCGGCCTGGGGGACGGTGCTTCTCGGCAGCGCGTTGTCCGCGCGCCGATCCTAATCGGCGAACGAAGCGCCATCCTGCCGGCAGGCCTCTACCGCTCGGCGTGAAGGCTCTTGATGAAGCGCCGCGCGATCTCGCGCACCGCCTCGTCGTCGCGAGCCTCGCCATGGGCCTTGTCCCAGAGATGGTCGAGGCTGCCGTCGAGCTCGTCGAGGAGTTCCGGGTGGCGCTGCGCCACGAAGCGGATCGTGCCGAAGAGAAGGTGCTCGACGGCCATCTCCCGGCGGCGCGCGTCGATGAGGGCGTCGGAGGCTTGGGCGGGGGGCTGATCGGTCATGGCGGATCAACGAACGCCATCCGCGTTCGGTTCGCGCGAGGGCGACGTCGCGAGTGCCGCAGCGTGGACGTGTCAGGTCAACCAGCGCTCGTCGATGTCGGTCGCGTTCCACGCGGCCATCGGTTGCCGCTCGTCGCCTTCTGCGAACACCACCAGGTCGTCGGGGCCGACGTCGTGCACTGCGAACCAGTCCCAGCGCCGGTGGATCACCCGAGGGCCGCCGAAGATGCGGACGGCGTTCCAGTAGCGGTCGTCCTTGAAGCCGACGTAGTGGACGCAGCGCGGCGGCCCGGCCGGCCCAGACATTCGCATCGAAGATCGTCTCGCGGCCGCCCGGCGGCCCGTCGGCGGCGGGCGCGATGCGAGGACGAGCGGTGGCGGGTCGATGCATCGATCCAGGATAGCCCCAGCGTTCGGCGTGTCGAGGAAGCGCGTCGTCGCGCCGGGTGCCGTCTCACCGCGCCGCGGTGCAGGCGTGATCCATCAGGTCCTCGGCGCTCGCCCGCGGTGCGCGGTAGGCGAGCACGTAGAAGCCTGGCTCGGAGTCGCCGGCCGTGGTGGCCACGGCGGCGAAGCTC
>NZ_VRUX01000753.1:0-1757 GCF_008039885.1 Methylobacterium sp. WL103 | reverse complement strand
ACCGGTGGCGAGCGATCGGACGCGGCGCGAGCCGGGCGGCGTCGCGACCAGCCTCGACGCCCTGTGGCGGCAAGCGGGCATTGCGCAGGCCGCGGCGATCGTCTCGGGCGCCACCGGCGTTGCGGCGATCACCGACGAGGAGCGCGCGCGCCTGTCGGTCCTGGCACCCGACCGGCCGGTCCACGCCCTCGGCGACCTGGTCGGCCATGGCCTTGAGGTGACGGCGCCGTTCGGCGCGGCCCTTGCGGCCGGGCTCGTGGCCGAGCGGGGCCTTGCCGAGGTCGCGGTGACCACCGTCGGCCACCGTCGCGGCGAGGGCGTGCTGCGGCTGACGTCCGCCTGAGCGGCGGTCTTCCAGACGCCCCTTCGACCAGACGCCCCTTCGACAAGTGTCACTCCCACCCACCACCTCATCCTGAGGTGCCCGCCTTGGCGGGCCTCGAAGGAGGCCTCCAGCCGACGCGCGATCCCTGGAGGTCTGCTTCGAGGCGGCTTGCGGCCGCACCTCAGGATGAGGGGGGTGGACGGGAGTCGGCCGCCGTGGTCAGCGGGTTCGTCCCTTCTTGCCGTTCCTACTTGGCGGCCGTCGTCAGCGGGCAGCCGCTGGCTTCGGCGGTGGCGAAGGCCTCCGGGCCGGGCACCGTGGCGAGCTTCTTATAGAGGTCCCAGTCGCCCTTCGACTCGGCGGGCTTCTTGACCTCGAACAGATACATGTCGTGGACCATGCGCCCGTTCGGCAGGACCTTGCCGCCCTTGGCGAAGACGTCGTCCACCGGCATCGTGTGCAGCAGCGTGTTGACCGCCTCGGTCTCGTCGGTGCCGGCGGCCTTCACCGCCTTCAGGTATTGCAGCACCGCCGAATAGGTGCCGACATGGATCATGTTCGGCATCTTGCCGGTGCGCTTCATGAAGCGCTGCCCGAACGCGCGGTTCTCGTCGGTGAGGTCCCAGTACCAGCCCTCGGTGAGGGTCAGCCCCTGCGCGACCTTGAGGCCGAGGCCCTTCACCTCGGCCAGGGTGAACAGCAGCGCCGCGAGCCGCTGCCCGCCCTCGACGATGCCGAACTCGGCCGCCTGCTTGATGCTGTTGGACGTGTCGAGCCCGGCGTTGGCCAGGCCGATCACCTTGGCGCCCGACCCTTGCGCCTGCAGCAGGAACGAGGAAAAGTCCTGTGCCGAGAGCGGGTGGCGGACGTTGCCCAGGATCTTGCCGCCCTTCGAGGTGACGTAGCGGGCGATCTCGGCTTCCAGCGAGTAGCCGAAGGCGTAGTCGGCGGTCAGCATGAACCAGGTGTCGCCGCCCTGCTGCACCAGGGCGCCGCCGGTGCCGACGGCGAGCGCATGGGTGTCGTAGGCCCAGTGGTAGCCGTAGGGGGTGCAGGCCTTGCCGGTGAGGTCGGCGGTGGCGGCGCCGGTGGTGATGGTGATCTTGCGCTTCTCCTTCGACAGGCCCTGGACGGCGAGCGCCACCGACGAGGTCGTCAGCTCCATGATCGCGTCGACGTTGTCGCGGTCGTACCATTGCCGGGCGATGCCGGACGCGATGTCGGGCTTGTTCTGGTGGTCGGCCGAGACGAGTTCGATCGGCGTTCCGTTCATCGAGCCGCCGAAATCCTCCACCGCCATCCGCGCCGCCTCGATCGAGGAGCGGCCGCCGAACTCGGCGTAGGTGCCGGACTGGTCGTTGAGGATGCCGATCTTCACCACGCCGTCCGAGAAGCCCTGCGCGGCGGCGGGGTGAAGATCGGCATCCTCAAC
>NZ_VRUX01000752.1:0-1770 GCF_008039885.1 Methylobacterium sp. WL103 | reverse complement strand
GCCTCGGCGCCCTCCTGGCGACGGGCGCCCGCCTGCAGGGAGACCCGCAGGGCATGCGGCGCCTCTTCCTCGGCGCCAGCCTGTGCTGGGCCGTCCACAACGGCCTCGTCGGCTCGGTCTTCGGCCTGACCTGCGACCTGCTGACCGTGTCGGGGCTGACGCTCTCGCTCATTTGGCACCAGCGTCGCACGCCGCACGCGCTCTCCGCCACCTGAGGCCGGGCCGCCGACGCTCACGCCACGCGGATGTGGGTCGCCACCCGCGGCGGCTCCTCGGCGCCGGTCGCCGCCTCCAGGATGCGCATGTCGAGGCGGCCCTCCGCGTCGCGGAACACGTCGTAGACCATCCGGTCGACCACGCTGTTGCCCTCGCCGAAGATCAGCACCCGCGGCTTGTGGGCGATCACGTCCTCGACGTCGCCGTAGTTCGCCGAGGCGATGATGACCTCGTCGCCGACCTGACAGGTGCGGGCGGCGGCGCCGTTCAGGATGCAGCAGCGCGAGCCGGCGGGGCCGTACAGCACGTAGGTGCTGATCCGCGCCCCCGACATCTTGTTCCAGATCTCGACGAACTCGAGCGGGTCGAGCCCCGCCTCGCGGCACAGGTCGGCGTCCAGGGTGATCGAGCCGTGGTAGTTCAGGTCGGCGCCCGTCACGCGGATGCCGTGCAACTTGGCCCGAACGAAGCTCTGCATCGCGTTCCCCCGAGGCCGGGCGACGTCGGCCCGCCGAGAGCATGTTCCGTGATCTCCGGATCACGGAACATGCTCTCTCCTATTGTGTGGTCGCATTTTCTTCACGCGAGCCGGAATCCACCTCGCTTGAAAATACTTTCGTCTTCGGCCGCCCTCCGAGTCGGGGCGGCTTCTTCGTGCTTGATAGGGCGGCGCGGGACCGCGTGGCAATCGAGCCGGCGGTTGCCGCTGCGCTAGTCCTTCCGCCGCAGTCGGCTCGCGAAGAAGCCGTCGAGGCCGCCGCGCTGGCTCTCCGAACCTTCGAGGTGGGCCGGCAGTGTGCGCAGGTCGCCGTCGGCGTTGATCAGGGCGTCGAGGCCGCCGACCTCGTCCGGGCGAACCGGCACCCGCTCGAAGGCGGCGTTGCGCTTCAGGAAGGCGGCGACCTGGCGCTCGCCTTCCTCCTGCTCCAGCGAGCAGGTGCAGTAGACCAGGCGCCCGCCCGGCCGCACCAGGGTGGCGGCCTTGTCGAGGAGGCGCGCCTGGAGGAGGTGCAGGCGGATCAGGTCGGATTCCGTCTTGGTCCAGGCGACGTCCGGGTGACGGCGGATCGTGCCGGTGGCCGAGCACGGCGCGTCGAGCAGCACCGCGTCGAACGGCTCCGGCGGATCGAAGGCGAGCGCGTCGCCGACGACGACCTCCGCCGTCAGCCCGAGGCGGGCGAGGTTTTCGGACAGGCGCTCCAGGCGCGGGGCCGAACGGTCCAGGGCGGTCACCACGGCGCCCTGGCTCGCGATCTGGGCGGTCTTGCCGCCCGGTGCGGCGCAGAGGTCGGCGATGCGCTCGCCCGCGCGCGCGCCGAGGAGCCGCGCCGGGATCGCGGCGGCGGCGTCCTGCACCCACCACGCGCCCTCGGTGAAGCCGGGAAGCTCGGAGACCGGGACCCGCAGGTCGCCGAGCCGGAGCGAGCCGGTGGGCAGCGCCACCGCGCCGAGGCGCTCGGCCCAGTCGCCGGCCTCGCCCTTGAGCGTCAGGTCGATCGCGGCGCCGCCCAGGTGCGCGCGGGCGATGGCGGCGGCGGTCTCCGGCCCGTAGGC
>NZ_VRUX01000751.1:0-1780 GCF_008039885.1 Methylobacterium sp. WL103 | reverse complement strand
CCGCCTATCCTCCCGCTGCCACCGCCGCCGCCGCCCGCGCCGGCTGCAGTGCCCGGTCCGCCCGCTCCACCTGTTCCGGAATACGTCAAGCTATCTTGGCCGGGTGTACCGCCTCCGGTGCCGTTTACTCCGTTTCCGCCCTGACCACCCGCCATGTCCCGCTCCCATCCCGCATGGCCTGGGCAAGCCGCGTGGGCTGCGCCGGGCACGTCCTAGCGCCGAGTCTGGCGCCTTGATTGATCCCGCCAGCCGTAGCGGGCAGTCCAAGTCAGAAACAGGGCAGCGTAGCCATAACAAGCGTTGATTAAGCATTACTCAGCGCAGTCCTGGGACTGATCAGCGTCCGTGTCAGTGGCGCCACAGCATCATCCTGGCTCACGGTCTCGTCTGATCCCGCATCACCGCCCTGCCACCATGTCGAGCAGCGCGATCCCGGCCGCTGCCACGACGTTGCCCCTGCCGCCCCAGGGTAGAGGCTCTGCCGCCATGACCGGCAGCGCGACCTCCGGCGCCTCGGTCCGGCGGATGGTGTCCGGGACGAACTCCGATCCGTACGCTTCCCAGGGTCGACCCCGATCCAGACAGCCGTCGCGCCATTAACTTTTCCAGTTCCTGGGCGATGTCGTGCAGCACTTGCTCCACCAGGGGCGGCCACGGCACCTCGTAGGCTTGAAGCAGCTTCGCCGCGTCCAAGAGGGCATCGATCTGCATCGGCAGGATCGGACCGCGGACCATCTGCGCGTAACGAAATCGGCCGGCGAGCACGAATAACGGCCCTAATTGAATTGCTTCCACAGCGCTTCCGACCGCACATGGCGCCGCGTCACAGTCCCGCTATAACTCTCTTACTAAACACTTTATTTGATCCTCGCTGCTTTCGACTGTCGCCTTCGAGGGCATCGAGGCGCGTGCCGTCGACGTCCAGGTGCAGATCATCCCCGGCGCGGTCCACTTCAATGTGGTCGGCCTGCCCGACAAGGCGGTGGGCGAGTCGCGCGAGCGGGTGCGCGGTGCGCTGATCGCCTCCGGGCTGGCGATGCCGGCCAAGCGCATCACCGTGAACCTCGCGCCTGCCGACCTGCCGAAGGAGGGCTCGCACTACGACCTGCCGATCGCGCTCGGCGTCATGGCGGCGATCGGCGCGCTGCCGGCCGACGCGCTGCTGCTGGCCCTCGACCAGATCACCGATCCGCACAATGTCGGCGCCATCGTGCGCACCGCCGCGGCCTTCGGCGTCACCGGCATCGTCACCACGGCGCGCCACGCGCCGGGCGCCACCGGCGTGCTGGCGAAATCCGCCTCGGGCGGCCTTGAGCACGTGCCGTTCCTGGTGGTCCGCAATTTGGCCGAGGCGCTGATCACCCTCGGCGAGCAGGGGTTCACCCGCATCGGCCTCGATTCCGACGCCGAGACCGGCCTCGACACGCTCACGCCGACGCGGCCCGCGGTCATCGTCCTCGGCGCCGAGGGCAAAGGCCTGCGCGAGCGCACCCGCGCCTGCTGCGACGTGCTCGCCAAGATCCCGTTCACCGGCGAGATCCGCAGCCTCAACGTCTCGAACGCCGCCGCGATCGCCCTCTACGCCCTCGGCCGCTGATTTTTCGGACCTGCCGGACCGGGTGTCCCGCAGGTGGCGTCCGGACTGGGCGCGGCGCGGGACACACCCGCGTCGCCCAATCGCAAAAAATTAGATGCCTTGGCCGGCGACCTCGCGGGCGACGGCGCGCCGGCCGATGTCGCGGCGGCAGAACCCTTCCGGCCAGTCGATGCGGGCCACGGC
>NZ_VRUX01000750.1:0-1784 GCF_008039885.1 Methylobacterium sp. WL103 | reverse complement strand
GGACCACCTCGGCCAGGCCGGCCATGGCGGCGGGCCGTTCGCGCGCGCCCCGGCTTTGCCAGACGTTCGTCGCGAGCTGGTGGTGGTAGCCGCCCGCGCCGAGGAAGGTCGCGCCCGGGTAGCGGATCATCACGTCGAACCCGAGCAGCCCGGCGTAGAAGCGGTCCGCCGGCTCGATCTCTCCCACCTGCAGGTGGACGTGCCCGACCCGCCCGCCCGGCGGCATGCCGGCCCAGGGTCCCGACGCGGCCTGGGTGAGCGCGGCGACATCGAGCCGGTCCCTCCGCAGGACGATCGAGCCGTCCGGCTCCTTCGGCCAGGCCGAACTCGGGCGGTCGGCGTAGACCTCGATGCCGTTGCCCTCCGGGTCGTCGAGGTAGACGGCTTCGCTGACGACATGGTCGGACGCCCCCGACAGGCGGACGCCGCGCTCCCTCGCATGCGCGAGCCACGCGCCGAGTTGCCCCCGGCTCGGCAGCAGGAAGGCCGTGTGGTAGAGGCCCGCCTCCCCGGGGTTCCAGGGGCGGGCCGCCGCGTCGCGCCGGAGTTCGAGCAGCACCGTCGCGCCGACGCCGAGGCGCACGACGTCGGCCTTCTGCGTGACCGTCGTCAGGCCGACGACCTCGCGGTAGAAGCCGGCGAGGGCATCGAGGTCGCGGACGACGAGGGCGACGCTTCCGACACGGTAGGGCGCCGTGTCGAGCAGCGAGCCGGTCCCCTCGGCGGGTGGCCGCGTCGGGCCGACGATGTTTGCCATGTCCGTATCCTTTCAGCGCCGGATTCCGCTGCGGTCTCGGAGAGAGGACGCGTCGCGGTGCGCCGGCACCACGGTCGTCGCAGGCGTCCCGCGGGGGCCGTGGTTCAGGGGCCCGGCTTGGTCGCGGCGACGAGATCCACGTCGACGCCGACCTCCAGCGCGACCCATTGGCCCGAGGCCCACGCGCCCTGGCCGACGCCGAACTCGGTGCGAACGAGGCCGACATGGCCGGTGGCGTGCGCCTGCCCGTTGTCGAGCGTCAGGTGGAAGGGCAGCGTCAGCGGCCGGCTCTTGTCCCGGATCGTCAGCGTTCCCACCGCCTCGTAGTCGCCGTGGCCCTTGTCGACGAACCGGGTTGCCTCGAAGCGGGCCTGGGTCGCGCTCTTCACGTCGAACCAGTCCTTCTGCGGCAGGGCCGCGTCGCGCTGGACGTCGCCGGTCCGCGCGCTGGCGAGGTCGACCAGCACCACCGCATGTCCGGCCTCCGGCTGGGCGGGGTCGAAAGCGATCTTGGCGTCGAAGCGCTCGAAGCGGCCGGTGAACGGGGCGCCGACCTGCACGCCCGCGAACGTGATGGTGCTCTTGGCTGGATCGACGGCCCACTCGGCGGCGACAGCCGGAACCGTGCCGCCCAGCAGGGCTGCGGCGAGGAGGAGGTGACGCAGGTTCATCGGGGCGATCCCAGGGATTCGGACGGGGCCGTCGGCGTGCGGGCCGGCAGCATGCGGCGCAGGACGTCGTCGCGCAGGACGAGGTGGTGACGCAGCGCCGCCGCCACATGCAGGACTAGGAGCGCGGCCAGCAGCCACGCCCCGTAGGCGTGCACCTGCTTCAGGGCGCCTTCCGCCGAGGCCTGGTCCGGGACCAGCGCCTCCAGCGGCAGGTGCGGCCACGGCACGAGGCCGTACAGCACGGTCGGGATGTTGAACGGAGAGAGCGAGACCACGGCCCAGCCGGTCAGGGGCAGCCCGACCAGCAGGAGGTAGAGCAGGCCGTGGGCGGCCGAGGCCGCGCGACGCTCCCGCGG
>NZ_VRUX01000074.1:0-12672 GCF_008039885.1 Methylobacterium sp. WL103 | reverse complement strand
CTCGGCCGACAACGCCCACGCCTACGTCCTCAACCGCGACCTCAGCGTCGCCGTGGTGGACCGGGCGAAGAACGCGGTCATCTCGACGATGAAGCCCTGAGGCGACGCGCGCCGGGGGCCTTATCGCGGCCGGCGCGTTCTCGGTGTCAACACGTCACGAACGCAGGACAAAGACCCCATGCTCGGCCTGTTCCAGCGCAAGGACCGCCTCATCGTCCACGGCAAGGCGCCCTACAACGCCGAGCCTCCCCTCGATCGCCTACGCGCCGCCTTCCTCACCGACCAGGCTGACTTCTACGTCCGCAGCCACGGCGACATCCCGGATCTCGACGCCGACAGCTACCGCCTGAGCGTCGACGGGATGGTCGCGACGCCGCTCGAACTGTCCATTGCCGATCTGAAGGCGCGGTTCGCACCCATCACCGTCACGGCGGTGATGCAATGCGCCGGCAACCGCCGGGCGGACATGCTGGCGGTGGCCCCGGTCGCCGGCGACCCGTGGGCGGCCGGCGCCATAGGCAACGCGAAATGGACTGGGGTGCGCCTCGCCGACGTTCTGCGCGCAGCCGGCATCGATGCGGGCGATACGCGCCACGTCGCATTCGAGAGCCACGACCGGATCGCGGACACGGACACGCGTTTCGGCGTCTCGATCCCGCTCGGCAAGGCGCTGGCCCCCGAGACGTTGGTCGCCTTCGCGATGAACGACGAGCCTCTCGCCCCGGAGCATGGGCACCCCCTGCGTGTGGTGGTGCCGGGATTTGCCGGTATCCGCAGCCCGAAATGGCTCGCCCGCATCACGGTGCAGGATCACCCCTCCAACAACCCGATGCAGGCCGACGACTACAAGCTGTTTCCGCCCGATGTGACCGCCGAGACCGCGGACCCTGTCCACGGCATCACCATCGAGGCGATGCCGCTTAACAGCGCGATCTGCGAGCCCGCCCGCGGCGCAGCGTTAAAGGCCGGCCGGCACGCGATCCGCGGCTACGCCATCGCCAGTGACCGCGCGGTCGCCCGCGTCGATGTCTCGACGGATGGCGGTCGCAGCTGGGCGCAGGCCCGGATCGACCGCGACGCCGACGCGCCCTACGCCTGGACGTTCTGGGAGATCGAGCGCGAGCTGACGACCGGCGAGCACGAACTCGCGGTGCGGGCTTGGGATTCCGCCGGCCAGACACAGCCTGCGGCGCCGGACGACACCTGGAACTACAAGGGCTACCTCAGCGCCGCCTGGCACCGGGTGCGGGTAACGGTGGCCTGACCGTCACGCCCAGAGCAGGGCGGTGGCCGCGAGGCCCGAGATCGCGATGAGCAGGGCCGCAACCCCGACGGTGAGGATGCGCGGCATCATCGGGATCTCGGCATGTGCGAGTCGCGCCCGGATCGCCCGGTCCCGCCATGCGGCGCCGGCGAACGATGCGAGCGCACAGGCGATCAGCGTGAGCGACAGCACCTTTAGTGGCCAGACCGCCAGCACCTCTCGCAGGAAGCGCTGCGCGGCCAGGCCGACGCCAAGGAAGGCGAGCCCGGTGCGAAGCCACGCCACGAAGGTGCGCTCGGCTGCCAGTACCGTGCGGTCCTCGGCGAGCCTGACCCGCGGGTCGTCGGGGGGAACGGGCATCGCAGGTTCCCTCATCCGGCAGCCGCCTCCTCGATCAGGTCGAGCAGCGCGTCGGCGGCCCGGCTGCGGTAGCGCTCCTTGTGGCGCAGCACCCGGAACGGACGGCTCGGCAGGGCAAACGCCGCCCGCACCAGCGTTCCGGCCCGAAGCGCAGCTGCCACTACGGTCTCGGACAGAACGGCGGCCCCGCCTCCGGCCTCGATGGCGGCGCGGACCGCCTCGTTGGAAGGCAGTTCGAGCGTGACCCGAAGCCGGGCCACGGCCAGACCGGCCTCCGTGAGCGCTGCCTCGAAGGCCGAGCGGGTTCCCGATCCCGCCTCGCGCAGCACCCAATCGGCCCCGGCGAGGTCCTCGGGTGCGAGCGCTGTCGCCCCTGCGAAGGGATGTGTTGGGGCGACCACGAGGACGAGTTGGTCCCGCGCGATGGTGGTGCTCGCAAGCGTCGGGTCGTCCAACGCCCCCTCGACGAAGCCGAGTTCGGCCGTCCCCGCGCGCACCGCGTCGGCGGCATCGGCGGTATTGCCCACGGCCAAGCGAACGGCGATCTCGGGATAGGCCCGGCGGAAGGCGACGAGGTGGCGCGGCAGCCAGTCGCTGGCGATGGTCTGGCTGGCGTAGAGCGTCAGCGTCCCCCGTCGCAGGCCGCTGAGGTCGGCGAGCACCAGTTCGGCGGCTTCCGCCCGGGCGAGCACCGCGCGAGCCTCGATGAGGAATACGCGCCCCGCCTCGGTGAGTTCGATCCCGCGGCCGACCCGGTGAAACAGCTTCGTCGCGTGCCGCCCCTCGATATTGGCGATCGCCGTGCTGACCGCCGATTGGACAAGGTTCAGCGCCTCGGCAGCTCGGGTCACGTGCTGCCGCTCGGCCACCGCCACGAAGATGCGAAGCTGGTCGAGGGTCACGGCTGCCGCCGATCCGGCGCGAGGCCACGGACCTGCTCATCGACCGCCTGTGCGACGGTTGGCAGCCGGGCCTCGTGGGTGCGACCGGTGACGACGCAGGACATGCCGCCATCGAACCACAAGAAGGCGGCGACGTCGCCCTCGGTGGCGACGACGTGATGCGACGGGGTCATGACGGCTCCTTCAGTGACCGGAATGCTAGGAGGTAGGCTGGGGCTGAACGGCCGGCGCGCGGACCGTCCGGGCATCGCGCAGGGTCGCGCCGCCGGCGAGGCCCGTCGCCGCCTTCGGTACGGCGATGCGCTGGGATAGGTAGATTCCGTTATGGCCCGAGCAGAGGTAGGCTAGGAAGCAGGCCACCGCGAGGTAGACCCCATGGGTCGCGCCGAACAGCTCGATACCCATCAGCGTGCAGGCGAGCGGTGTGTTAGCGGCACCGGCGAACACCGCGACGAACCCTAGGGCCGCGAACAGGTCCACGGGCGCGCCGAGCACCCCGGCCAGGGCGTTCCCGAGGGCGGCCCCGATGAAGAACAGCGGCGTGACCTCGCCGCCCTTGAACCCCGCGCTCAGGGTCACGACCGTGAAGAGAATCTTGAGGGCCCAGCTCCAGGGATGGACGTCCGGTCCGAAGAAACCGGTGATGGTCAGCCCGCCGGAGTTGGCGGCTGTTACGCCGAGCCCGAGGTAGTCCCGTGTGCCGAAAGCGTAGACGAGGCCGATGACGGCAAGGCCGCCGATCACCGGCCGGAGCGGTCCGTACGGGACCCAACGCTTGAGCCATCCCCCGAGGACGTGGTTGGCCTCGGCGAACACAAGCCCGACGATACCGAACGCGACCCCTGCAAGGGCTACCTTGGCCAGGAGTAACGGCTCCACGGTCAGTGGCTTGCCGCTACCGGCGAGAAAGTCGACGCGGTAGAGTGCGTGGTGGATGCCCCAGGCCTGGCAGGTCCAGTCGCCGACCACCGCGGCGAGGAGGCAGGGCACCAGCGCGGCGTACTCGACCCGACCGACAGCCAAAACTTCCAGTGCGAACACGGCCCCGGCGATGGGCGTACCGAAGACGGCCCCGAACCCGGCGGCGATGCCTGCCATCAGGAGGACGCGTACGCCGGCGGCATCGACCCCGAACATCCTGCCGAACGCGCTGGCAAGGCTGCCTCCCATCTGGACGGCAGTACCCTCGCGGCCGGCAGATCCGCCGAACAGGTGCGTGACGATGGTGCCGAGGAAGATCAGCGGTGCCATCCGGAGCGGCACGCCCCCGTCCGGATCGTGGATCTCCTCGACGATGAGGTTGTTGCCGCCTTCGACGCTCTTCCCGAACAGGAGGTAGAGAAGACCGACGGCGAAGCCGCCGACGGGGAGCAGGAACAGGAACCAGGAATGATCGAAGCGCGCGCGGGTGGCCTCGTCGAGGCTCCACAGGAAGGCGGCGCAGAGCGTGCCCACGGCGACAGCCATCGGCAACAGGATGACCGACCAGCGCGCCACCGAGATGGCGTGCGACCGGCGTGTCCGCAGGAAGCCAGCTAGATCCAGGTCGTGAAACAGGTTCCGGAATGACGCGCGCATGAATCCTCCAGTTCGCAAAAGCGCGAAAAGTAGGAGTCATCAGCCGCATCAGGGATCGGCGGTTCGGCTCAAGGCCCGGCAGACACCATTACCGTCGAGGGTTTATGTTGCCGTTGCCTGCCTGCGGTCAATCCCATGTGATCAACGAAGGCCACTTTCGGTTCCAGCGCAACTAGCCTTCAGAAGCGAGGTTGGGTCGTGGGCGGAACGTCGGCTTCAGGGCGAAGGGTCAGAGTCCGCTCCCGACCCATTGCAGAAGTTCGGAAGGTCCGCTCTCGGGCGCTTGGTGAAACCCTGCTAAAGTCGCGGGGGTGCCTAGCACCCATCATTGCGTCAGGAGGAGCCTGCCAGATGTCGGGCCAACGCCCTTCGGCACCGGCACGCTCGTCGCGCCATAGTTCGCGTTGAGGACGAGGTTCGGGCCTTCGTAGAGGTTGATCTGTCGCGCCACGATCACGGTGTAGGCCGACTGGTCGGCCACTGGCTTCGTCGCATCGATGACGAGGCGGCCGCTCGGCAGGTAGATCGTGCCGAGCATGGTGCGGGCGTTGTCGCTGATGATGCGGTAGGTCCGCATCAACTTCGTGACACTGAGCGGCGCGGGCGTCGGCGAGATCAGAACCCCGACGAGCGCCTGCAACAGCACTACAGGATCGATCGGCAGCGTGACGGTGCGCTCCTCCGACATCAGGAGGCCGGCCATTATGCCGGTCGTCGGCGCGCTGAGGCTTATGGTGGTACCCTTGTCGAACAGTAGGCCAGCCTTGTCGCCGGTGAAGTAGAGCGCCACGTCGGTGCCTGTCAGCGTGGCGGTCATATCGACGAACAGCGGACCGTCCTTCATCACGTAGATGCCCGGCTTCAGCGTGACGACGGCCGATTGAGTGATCCTCAGGCCACCGCAGTAGGTGCCCGGTTCGAGCGTCATGTTGGTGCTGATTGTCTTGATACCGAAGACATTGAGGAGGTTGAGCGGGAAGGGCAACGAAGCGCAGGCGCCGATCGGCGGTGCGGCGCGGTCCTTCAGCGGGTCCTCGATCACCGGACAGCCGGTTTGCGGAAGCGGCGAAAAGTTCGCCCGTATCCCAAGATAGCCGCCTGCCGAACAGATCGTCTGTGCCTTGGCGATCGCGTTCTGCTGCCCGACCATGCCAATCTGAGCAGAGGAGTTGGAATAGAGCGCGCAGTCGGTAGCGGTGACTTGCGCGCTTTTTTGAAGGTTGAAGGCACCAATCGCGGCGGGATCGAGCGCCAGCATGCAAAGGCGCATCCGACCGACAACGCTCGCCTGTGCCTTCACCGCAATCTTCACTTCAGATAGGCCGACGAAGCTGCCGAAGGTGAGCTTGAAGTTCTCCGATGCGGTCGCGGCCACGCTGGTCTTGTCGGTGGCGACGGTGACCTGAACGGTCAATGGCCGATCGGGTGGCGATTTTGCCTCGGACCGGATCGTCTGCTCGGTGACACTGCTCACCGCGGCAGTGTTCGACAACGCGAGCTTGAGGGAGCCGCCTCCGGCTAGTGTTCCCGCATCGACAGCGCCCTGGAGCAGGTTCCGCCGGGCGGCGAGGCGCGCATAGTCGATGCCGCCGCCAACGAGGCCGAGCAGCACCGTCGCGGCCAGACAGAAGATGACAGCGACGGCACCGCGACGATCATCGACGAAGGCTTGGGCGCCCTGCTGGACCCTACCAAGCACTTTCGTCGAACGAGGCTGGGTTGCACCGCTAGCCTTCTCCATCCTTAATCGAGCCCCGGACCATCCCAATCGATTGGGGACTTTGGCAGAAGGGGATGATGAGGCCGTTAATTTGGGTGAAGATTATAGGCGCTATAGCTGCGATGCGCACTGAGCGATCCTTCAGGCTAGATGTACCTCCTATTTACCCAGGGTTGTATCGCAGGGATAGGCCGCACGGAATGACTGCATCATCGGAACGACGTAGATAGACTTTAGGTCGTCGGGATGCTGTATCATGTAGAGCGAAAATGCAGTCACAGCATCGACTAGCTTGGTGCCTTCGGACGAACAGATCGCGCCAGCAGCAATCTCTGTAGCCAGCATCGTGCGGACTGCCCCTAGACACTCTCCGACACGGCCCATTGTAGCCGCATCTTGCCTTGAACGACCCTTACGAGCGAACTTGATGAACTGATTGCAGCCGTCAATGATATCCTCGGCTGCCTCTCCTGAGGGAGCACTTAGAGCAGGATAGGAAAGCGATATTAAAACGAGTGGAACCGATGCGAAGTGACAGAAAGTGCTGAAAATATTCATGCGCGAGGTGACTGTCCTAGTTCTGCGATCGGACCCGCAGCGCCGCGCTACGGACTGCCATTCTTAACGCTCCTGCCAAATCTCAGGAGCGTCCACGTCGCAAGCGATCTACTTGAAAGAAGGACTACACGACACCTGCCGTGGTGTGGCCCTGAAACGTTTTCTTCGGAGAAGAAGGCACAAGTCCGCTCTCCATCCGAAGCAGGCCGTGCACGATCCAGGGATTAGGCACCGTTTTAGACAAACTGCAGAACACGCTATCGACCGTTAAAGCCGCCCGATCGCTCGCCCCAAGCTAAACAGAAGTAGGTTGGCCGCGAGGAGAACCTCGGAAGGCGCATCGTCACCGAGGGCATGCTTCAACGATATGGCTAGGTCGGCGGCGTGGATCAGCGGCTCTCTCGCGACCGGTGCCTTGTTCAGGACGTACCGCTCCCCACCGTCACGCATCTCGGTGATGTCGATCAGGATACCGCGCGAGCGGATGGGCCGCCCCACCGGGTCGAGATGAGACCGCCCGCGATTGAGGAGCCATCGGACTGAGCCGTTCTCCGCAAGGACGCGGTACTCGGCCAGCACAAGGCCGCCTGCCTTCGCAGCCCGCTTCATGTGATCGGCAAGCCATTCCTGGTCCAACGGATGAACAGCGGCTGCGGCGATCGCTCCACTGATCTCGCAATCGGCAAGATCTGAGTCGCCGGTCAACAACCGGGCCGCTCCGGCATCATAGACGACCACGCCACGAACATGGTCCCAATCCCACGTTCCAACGACGGAGGAGGCATCGAGCGAAGCACGCAAGTGCTCCACATCCTCGTGGAAGCCATCGATCGCATTAACGCGCATATGCTTCCTCTCTTGAGGCCGATTTGAAGCCACGAACGTGGCGCAGCCCTAATAAGTTTCACATAAGACAATTTTAGATCACAAAATTTTCGCATGCAACCTATCTCTATGAAATCAAATGTGATTTAGAATATTTTTCTCGAAGCGTTCTCAGGTGATGGAGCTCCCCCAATGCTCACTCCCGCTGGCGACGGTAGCCGATCCGATCGCGTAAACTCGACCTTAAACAAGCTCGCTGAGGCTCTCGACTGTTCGTTGGAAGCGTTCTCGCGATCTACCTCATGCGATCTGAGCCAGAGCCTTGAACTTTTGCACCTGTGGCACTCGATCGAGAGCAGCGACGTCCGCGCAGAAATCCTAAGACATGTGCGGAGCATAACCCTCCGTGCGTAAGGACGACCCCTGCATCTCGGTCTGCGAGTTCAACGGCCGGACCGGCTGGTGCCTGGGCTGCGGTCGTACCATCCCGGAGATCCGCGAATGGAAGAAGCTGACGCCCTACCGGCGAACGGTGCTCCTGCGTGAGTTGCCGCGCCGCGTGGCGCAGGTCGATGGCGCGGCCTGACCATCCAAGAAGCGCACCTGAGGCGCCTTGTAGCTTCCTCGCGCGCGTGGGCCATTGGTCGCAGGCGGAACGTCCGCTTCTGGCCGAGCAGCCAACGTCTGGTTGCCACCCCGAGCCGAAGTTGCCGGACGGCCTACCAATGATCGCTTATGGGACGCTCCCACGGCGACCTCGGCGACCGGGTTAAGTCGCAAGCGGCATGTTCGCTTTCGAGGTGTGACCATCATCGATTAGTGACGCATGGCGGAAGCTCGGTTCCTAGCGCGGTTGCAGTCACGTGGCAGAACGCCATTCGATAATTCTTCGTGCCGATTGGCGCTTTTGCACATCGCGCGAACGAGCACCGCCCGCTTTTCGGTCGTGTAGCGCTTTCGAACGAGGTCGGATTTCGTGTAGCCACGTCGATTGTCCGAACGGCAAGAACAGGCCACTTCTAAGCGGCAGGTCGAAGGTTCGAGCCCTTCCGGGGTCGCCACGCCAACCTGCTCACCAGCGACCGCGTCCCGGCGCTCACACCGACCCGACCTCTTCGAGATCGAGCGTCAGGGTGGCGCGCAAAACGACCTTGCCGTTCTGGTCCCGGACGATCGCGAGGTAGTCCTGGCGGTCGGTGACCGCATCGAGCAGTTGCGCCACCCGCCGCATCACCTGGACCAACCTGGCTTGCGCCGCCGCGATGTCGGGGAGGTCGAAGCCCTGGGTGTCGCGGACGAAATTCGTTCCGTCGTGAAGATCGATGTAGAACAGCGGCATCCGACGCACCTACCGTGGGAACCGCCTGCTACGTACACCGAGGGGTGGTTGCGAGGTACGGCTACGTAGTCGCAGGTTGCATCATAGGCTTCGCTCGACGCGTTCCTCGATCTCGGACAGAGAGAGCGCGACTTGCCGCGGTGGACGCTCGCGAATGCCGCCGGTCGGTCGGCTCATGCACCGGCATTCGCGACACCATCCCGCGACAAATCTCTTGAACTTTCGAAGGGCGCTTTCGTGAGCTTCCTCGTTCTTCAGGCCGAAGGGCCGCGTTTCGCGTGCTCGGGGGTAGCAGGCCTAATGGGTTTGGCGCGATGACGGATGCACGCCTCGACGAGGCTCGAGCCCGACTGCTCACCGTTTCCGACATGCCCGGCTTGGTTGTGGCCCTGCGCGAGACGGCGCGTTCTATCGCGGAGTCCGACGGGATCGCCGTGGTGCTGCGGGACGGCGACTTCTGCCACTACGTCGCCGAGGACGCGATCCGCCCGCTCTGGCGCGGACGTCGGTTCCGCCTGGAGGCGTGCATCTCCGGTTGGGTGATGCTGAACCGGCAGATGGCGGTCATCCACGACATCGAAGCAGATACTCGCCTTCCTGTCGCGGTGTATCAATCCGCCTCGATGCGCAGCCTGGTGATGATGCCGATCGGCTCGCCGGAGCCCTCGGCCGCGCTCGGCGCCTACTGGAGCGCCTGGGTCGAACTCGACGACGGCACGGTCGGACGCCTGCAGGCCTTGGCCGACATGGCGACCGAGACCATGGTGCGGCTGCAGGCGGCCGACTACGCCGTCGTCCCCCGCGAGCCGGCGCTCAGCGCTTGAGCGCGGCGCCTAAGATCGAATCCGGTCTCGTGCCGGAACGTCGCATCCTACCCTGGGTTGGTCGAAGCGTGCATCACGCCAACCACTAGGGAGAAACGCCATGAAAGCGCTCACGCTCGCCCTCGCCGGAACGCTGCTCCTCGGATCGGTCGCCCTTGCCGCCGAGGGTGGTTCGGGCACCACCAAATCCGGCACCATGAACAGCACAGGCCCGAACGATGCCGGCGCGGGCTCGTCCCCGGGCGCGGCAGGCAGCGGGCCGACCACCGGCGACAAGAGCCGCTCCGGCACGTCCAACAGCACCGGCGCCAACGATGCCGGCGCCGGATCGACGCCGGGCGCATCCGGCAAGGGCACCAGCGCGCCCACCCGCTGAGAGCGGGTTCGCCCCGTGGGATCGGTCGGCCGGCCGACTGATCCCTAATGCCAAAGGACTTTCGCGAGGCCGAACCTCTGCGCCGCGGGAGGCGGCACACGGAGCATTGGAGTGCCGAACAGGCTCCGTAATCGCGATTCCTATTGATCGACACGGACGCGTGTTCCGGACAGCGCCTGAAAAACCGAAACCATCGCGCTCCCCGATCGCCGACGAGGCGATACGATGTCGTGTGTACGGAACCGTCCGACGGGGAACGCTCCCTGACAGACGACGTTCTAGCGGGGAAGCGCGGCTGTTCGCGCCCGGGTTCTGTCAGCATGCCTACGCCTTCCCCCGGTCCCCGAAGCGCGTCGTCGGAGGACGGGTCGGTCGTCTGGATGCTGATGCTGGGTTCGGCGCTGATCGCCCTCGTGGCGGCGCAGACGCGGAAGGGCATGCCGGAGGCGACCGCCACCGCGGATCCAGCTTTCGAGCCGCGGCCGCATCAGCGGGTCGCGCCGAACGGGCAGGCCGGCGCACGGTCGCATTCCGGCCGGTCGGCGCAGCGCGTCGCCGACACCCAGCCCGAGCGCGGCCGGGCCGCCACCGATCCCACCCAGATCACGGCCGCCGGCTGGAAGGACGTCGCGGTTCGCACGTTCCTCGAGTTCAACAAGGACCGCGTGCTGTCGGTCGCCGCAGGCGTCACCTTCTACACCCTGCTGTCGCTGTTTCCGGCGGTGGCGGCGCTCGTCTCCTGCTACGGGCTCTTCGCCGACGTGAACGTCATCAACGATCACCTCGCCAGCCTGCAGGGCGTGCTACCCTCGGGTGCGATCGAGATCATCGGCGAACAGGTCAAGCGGATCGCCGCCAAGGGCGGCGGCACCCTCGGGTTGACGTTCTTCACCAGCCTTGTGCTGTCGTTGTGGAGCGCGAACGCCGCGATGAAGGCGATGTTCGACGCGCTGAACGTCGTCTACGAAGAGCAGGAGAAGCGTAGCTTCGTCATGCTGAACCTGCGCTCGCTCACCTTCACCGTCGGCGCCCTGGTGTTCACGATCTTCGCGCTCGGCTCGATCGTGGTGCTGCCGGTGGTGTTCAACTTCATCGGTATCAGCGAGGGCGCCTGGTATGTCGCGGCCCTGCGCTGGCCTGCGCTGGTGTTCGTGCTGCTCGGCGGCCTGTCGCTGCTCTATCGCTACGGCCCTAGCCGCGAGCGCGCCCGCTGGCGTTGGGTCGGGGTCGGCAGCGTCGTGGCGGGCCTGCTCTGGCTCGTGGCCTCGCTGCTGTTCTCCTGGTACGTCTCCAGCTTCGGCAATTACAACGAGACCTACGGCTCGCTGGGCGCCGTGATCGGCTTCATGACCTGGATCTGGATCTCCTCCACGATCGTGCTGCTCGGCGGCGAGATCAACGCCGAGATCGAGCATCAGACCGGTCAGGACACCACCACGGGACCCGCCCTGCCGCTCGGCGAGCGCGAGGCGCGCATGGCCGACACCGTCGGCGCGGCGGCGTGACCGGCTCGCAGGCGCGGCCGCCCGGCCCCATATCGCGCCGACATCCACAAGCGGAGGATACGATGAGCGGATCGGATACGATGTCGGCGCCGGAGGCCCGGAGCGAGGCCGAGTGGAAGGCGACGCTCACGCCCGAGCAGTACCGGGTGCTGCGCGAGCACGGCACCGAGCGCGCCGGCACGAGTTGCTTGCTCGCGGAAAAGCGCCCGGGCACCTTCACCTGCGCCGGATGCGGCACGCCTCTCTTCGTCAACGAGACCAAGTTCGAATCCGGAACCGGCTGGCCGAGCTTCTTCGAGCCGCTCCCCGGCGCAGTCGAGACGCAGGTCGATCGCAGCCACTGGATGGTTCGCACCGAGGCGCATTGCGCCCGCTGCAAGGGGCATCTCGGCCACGTCTTCGACGACGGCCCGGCGCCGACGGGCCTCCGTTACTGCATGAACGGAACATCCCTCGCGTTCGCGCCGAAGGAGCCGGCCTCGGGAACGGTCTGAGGCAGGATAACGAGCGTCATCCAAGGTCTTGCGGCGTCCCGGTCTTGATTTCGTCGGCTTTTTGCTTAGTCCCTAAGCGGATCGACGGGCGGCGAAGGCCCTTTCCTTGGCGGACGACAGGCACGCGCCGCCAGGATCGACGCGCGGGACGGCCGGGCGTTTTAACGCTTCGCCCGGCCTCCCCTGCGGTCTTCGCCGCACGAAGCAGTACGGGCGGCATCTCCGGCGGTCGCCGGAGCGTCCTTGAGCGGAGGTTGAGTATGAGCGTCGTCCGGCGGTTTCTCGTGGCACCGGCCCTGGTGCGTCTGATCCGCAAGGAGCGCGGCGGCGGCCGGATCACCGAAGGCTACTTTGCACCCCAGGGCGGGCGGACCTCGTTCGTCCGGGTCGACGGGCAGCAATGCCACCTCGTCCTGGTGACCAAGGATGCGCAGGGTGCGGCCGCCGAGGAGCGGACCGACGTTCCCCGCGCCCACGGCGACGCGCTGCTAGACGTCTGCTCCGGCAAGGCCGCCTACGACCGCACCGCGGTGTCGCTCGGCGCGAAGGAGGCGATCATCGACCGCTACGTCAGCCCGGGCAGCCTCGATCTGGTCAGCGTGAGCTTCGACGAGCCCGGCGAGGCCGCGGCCTTCAGCGCCCCGGCTTGGTTCGGGCGTGACGTGACGGACGACGCCACTTTCGATCGCCAGGCGCTGGCGCTCCAAGGCATCCCGTCCACGGGCGAGATCGGTCTGAGCAACGCGGCGCTCGACGCCGTCCTCGACCTGATCGAGCCGCGCTTCGGCTTCGGCCGCTACGGCGCGAATACGCGGACCGGCGACAAACCGGCCGAGAAGGACGGCGTCGTCGACGCGCTGCGGCGGATCGCGGGTTCCGGCGCGCCGGCTGTAGCAGCGGCAGTTGCCGCCGCGCCCGTCGTCGAGG
>NZ_VRUX01000749.1:0-1791 GCF_008039885.1 Methylobacterium sp. WL103 | reverse complement strand
GGCCTCACGCGTCCGGGCGCCTCGCCAGCGCCCGGCCGACTTCGAGGAGGAGCGTGTCGACGAGCGTCCGCAGCCGCGTCTGCCCGGTGCGGTCGATCGCCAGGCGCGCGGCGAGGATCTGGTCGGCGGCCTGCTCCAGCGGGTCGGACGGAGGCAGCACGCGAAGCTTCGGCCCGGACAGCACGCTGAAATTCGGACGTGTGTCCGTGATGTCCACGTAGGCGCCGTGGCCGTGCATCCCGTTTGCCGTGGGCACCAGATGCCCGCGGTTCCGGATCCAGCGGATTTCGCCGGCCTGCGTCAGGATGCGGAACTCGGCGGCGAACGTCCCGCCTGTCCGGCGCACCCGCTTGATCTGTGCGAAGACCCAATCGCGATCCTCGGGATGGATGCGGGCCAGCGCCTCGTCGAGGGTGAGCGGCTTTCCGGCCAACGACGCGTCGCCCGCCATCACGCTGGAGGCCCCCGCATCCAGCACCGACCGCCCCGACGCGACGTTCGTCTCCCAGACGCCGACGAACCCGAAGGCGTTCAGCGCCGAGGCGAGCGAAGGCGTGACGGGTGTCGAACCGTCGAACATGAACGATACCCTTGCACGAAGGCGCATCGGGTTTGCGGGGCCCGGATGCGCCGATGCCGATGGCGCCAGCGGTATCATCCACTGAATTGAAAATACAATCGCGCCGCCACTCCCGGCGATCGACGCGCAGCCGGTACGACGACCGTGTGTTTCGCCGCCATTCCAAGATCAGATGGTGGGTCTCAGCGGGCGCGGCCGGGCCGGGCCATCCAGTCCGAGCGGTTGCCGCGGCCGGCCGGCATCGCCTGGCCGACCTCGATCCGCGCGAGTTCCGCCGAGCGGGCGGCGATCCACCCGGTGTGCTCGGCCACCGGCGTCACCGCGGTGAAGCCGCCGCAGGCGGTGCGGTGGCGGGCGTCCTGGCGCATCGCGCCGCTGGACCAGCTCACGACGCCGACGATCTGGTAGCCGCCGGGGCCGCCCGACAGGATCGGGCCGCCGGAATCGCCCAGGCATGCGCCGGCGCCGGCGGTCTCGGCCATGCGGCGCCGGTCGGTGACGACGGTGACGCGGTTGGCGACCTGCAGCGAGCCGATCGAGACAAGGTGGGCCTGGCGCAGGGTGCGGGCGCTGTTGCGGCGGTTCTCGGCGACGACGCCGAAGCCGGCGATGTCGACCGCGTCGCCGTTGCCGATCGTCCCGGCGCCGCGCGGATCGAGGGGGGCGTAGTCCGCCCCGAGCGGCTGCTCGAGCTTGAGCAGGGCGAGGTCGATGCCCGGCTGGTCCTCCGGCGTGGTGCCGGGCACGAAGTCGGGATGCATCGAGGCGGCGATCGCGGAGACCCGGCGCTGGCGAAAGCCGCGGTCGACCGCCACGATGCTGTAGCCGGCCGGCTGCATCACGCAGTGGGCGGCCGTCAGCACGAGGTCGGGTGCGATCAGCGTGCCCGAGCAGATCTCGCCGAGCGTGCTCTCGATCCGGACGACGAAGTTGCGCGTGCCGTTGGGGTCGCGGGTCACCGCGCCGTTGATCACGGCCGAGGCCGGCGCCGGCAGAAAGCTCAGCAGGCCGAGGGACAAACCGCCGAGGAGGGCGCCGCGGAGGACAGTGGCGAGCATCGTTCACTCCGGGGGCCGAAGGCGCACTCGGCCCGGTGGGACTCAAGCGTAACGTAAAGCAATCCGTCGGCCAAGGTTCCGTTCCTTGAGGGAGTGGGTCCGCTCAGCGCCAGCGCGCCGCGCCGCCCCAGCCGGCCAGCGTGCGGTCGAGCC
>NZ_VRUX01000748.1:0-1793 GCF_008039885.1 Methylobacterium sp. WL103 | reverse complement strand
GCGCGGTCGGCCACGGGTGGGCGCGGTGCGGAATCGGCGAGGCAGAGCACGCCGAGGCAGCGGCCGTCGCCGTCGACGAGGGGCGCGCCGGCGAGGAAGCGGAACGCGCCCCTTTCCGCCGGCCCGGCACGCCATCGCAGATCGATCGCGGCGTCCGGCACGACGAGCACGTCGCCGCAGGCGATCACCCGGTCGCGGAAGGCTTCGAGGGCGCGCGCCTCCCCTGCCCCGATACCGATCGGCGGGCCGTCGCCGAGGATCGCGGCGACCGGCACGTCGAACAGGTCCGCGGCCAGGTCGAGCAGGCCACGCAGCGATGCTCCGCCCGGCGCCGTCCGCGTGTGGCGCGTCGTCCCTGAACCCGCTCGATCATCCGACATGCGCAACCGTGTCCCGGACGCCCGAACGGGCGCGGACGGCAGGATGTCGCGGCAAACGCTGTCAAAGGCTTAAAAATACAATCTTGGATTGCAATTTCGTAGTGGGATGACAGGAGTCGGCGGGGCGAAGCCGAATGCTTCGCCCCGCCGAAGCCAACCGTCAGTTGCGGACGATCACCTTGGTGCCGACGCGGACGCGGTCGTAGAGGTCGACCACGTCCTTGTTGGTCATGCGGATGCAGCCGGAGGAGACCGCGGCGCCCATGGTCTCGGGCTCGTTCGAGCCGTGGATGCGGTAGAGCGACGAGCCGAGATACATCGCGCGGGCGCCGAGCGGGTTGTCCTGGCCGCCGGCCATGAAGCGCGGCAGGTCCGGGCGGCGGGCGAGCATCTGCGACGGCGGCCGCCACGCGGGCCATTCCTTCTTCATCGTGACGCTCTTCTGGCCCGACCACGAGAAGCCCTCGCGCCCGACGCCCACGCCGTAGCGCACCGCCTCGCCGCCGCCGAGGACGTAGTAGAGCCGGCGTTGGCTGGTCGAAACAATGATGGTCCCGGGCTTCTCCGCGCCTTTCCAGGCCACGGTCTCCCGCGGGATCGCCTGGGTGCGGAAGATGTTCATGAAGTCGGCGACCGGCCCGGAATCCAACGGGCTCGCCTGCGCCGCCCCCGCTCCGAGGGCGAGGCCGGCCGCGAGGCAGAGCGTGGCGATGCGACGTGTCATGCGGATCTCCGAGGGTTCTTTCGATCCGCTGCCGGGTAGCTGGGCATTGCGGCAAGCGGCGGACGCGAAGCGCGGTGTCAGCCGAGAACGGTCCGCCTGTGGGATCGTCGCAACACCTGTCGCCGGTCGGGCGGCGCAAGCCGCCCCGCACTCGTACAGGTGGGGCGGAATTGGTTCCGCGAATTCCCGCCCCGAAGCCTGACAGAATGTCGCAGCCGCTTGTGATGCGCTGCGGCAGAGCTTTTATCGAAGGCGTGACACGCCTTCCCGACACCCATGCGCCGGCCCCGGCACCGGTCCTCGCGACCGTGCGCGGCCCGTTGCTGCTGCGGGCGATCGCCGGCGTCGTCGTCGCCGCGCTCCTGCTCGTCGTCGGCCTTCCGCGTGAGGCCGACATGCCGACGCCGTCGAGCCGCGTCGCATCCGCCTTCGTCCACGCGGCGGTGTCCCAGGCAGCGGTGTCCAAGGTGGCGGTGTCCAAGTCCGACGCCGTCCGCGCCCCGCTCCACGCGGTCGCGCCGAACGTCGCCGAAGCCGACGACTGGGCCGGACGGCCCGCCCTCGCCGATCCGCTGTCGCACCGCCTGCCCCGCCTCTCGGACGAGGCCGGCTTCCACCCGCGCGAAACCGGCCTCTTCCGGACCTGGGCGTCCGCGCCGCCGGACCGCCCGCCCCGGCGCGCCTGAGGG
>NZ_VRUX01000747.1:0-1798 GCF_008039885.1 Methylobacterium sp. WL103 | reverse complement strand
ATGCACGCCGAGCTGCGTCGTGAGGTCGGCGAGCGCCGACGCCATGCCGGGAAGCGACAGGCGGCCGGCGGGCAACGGATCGGTGAAGCCGTGGCCGGGCAGGTCCGGCGCGATCACGCGGAAGCGACCGGCCAGCGCCGGCATCAGCCCGCGCCAGGAATGCGTCGCCGCACCCGTCCCGTGGACGAGGAGCAGCACGGGGGCGTCGGCCGGTCCCATCTCCTGCACGTGCCAGCGCAAACCGGAGGCCTCGACGAAGCGGCTCGCGTCACGATGCGGCCAGTCGCGCCCCTCGCGCTCCCAATCCGGGCGGTCCTCGGACATGCGTGTCATCGTTCCCCGAGCTTGCCGACCCGCGCCGTCACGCCGCCTCGCCCGCGGCACGTACCGCGGCACTGAGCTTGCGGGCGTCGGCCTGCGGCAACGGGAGATAGCGGGCGCCCATCGCCTCGGCCAGCGCGCGTGCCGAATCCTGGGGTCGCGGTGCGGTGTCGATGAGGATCGCAGCGTATCCTGCCGCGCGGAAACGCAGGGCTGCCGCGCGCGCGTCCTCGGAGGCGCGCGGCCGGCCCGGAGTCCCTGTGCGGTCGACGTTGGCGCGCCCATCGGTGAGCAGCACGACGACCGGGGTGCCGCCGCCGCGGCGGACGGCGAGCGCCACGTCCTCCGCCGCCAGGTCGGGCGTCATGACCACCGCGGGCGCCGGATCGATCGGGGCCGCAGCCTTCGCGGACGGCGCCGGGCGGACGATCTCGGCGACGGCCGACGCGCCGGAGGCCTCGAGGAGCATGTCTGCCGCCGGACGGAATTCGAACGACGATGCTTCGACGAGGGGCGAGGACGGCGGCGGCTCCCCGCGAGTCTCGGGTTGCGGTGCAGGAGCCGATTCGGGCGGCCGGCGATAGGCGACGGTGCCCGGCAGGTTCACCGCCTCGAGCCAGCCGGCGAAGGCCGGGTGGGGCTCGGCGTGGCCGATCAGCAGCCAGCCGCCGGGGCGCAGGCGCCGTCCGAGCGCCCGCACGATCCCGGCGACGGTCTCGGCGCTGAAATAGATCAGGACGTTGCGGCACAGGATGAGGTCGAACCCGTCGAAGCCCTCGGGCATGCTGCCGTCGATGAGGCTCATCAGGTTCTGGCGCTCGAAGCGCACCATGCGCCGGAACTCCGGCCGCAGTGCGTAGCCGCCCTCGCGGGTCGCGCCGGGGCTCGCCGGGACGCGGTGGAAGTAGCGCACGCGCTCCTCCACCGGCAGCGTCCGCAGGGCCCAGCGGCCGAACTCGGCCGCCCGCGCGGTGGCGAGCGCGGCGATGCTGATGTCGGTGCCGACGACCGAGACCCGCCAGTCGGGGAGCGCCGGCCCGAGCAGCTGATGCAGCAGGATCGCCACCGAGTAGGGCTCGGCGCCGGTCGAGCAGCCGGCGCTCCAGACCCGGAGGGTGCGTTCGGTCCCGCGGGCCGCGACCAGGCCGGGCAGGATGGTCTCGCGCAACGCGGCGAACTGCTCGGCGTAGCGGAAGAAGAAGGTCTCGCCGATCGTGATCTCGGCCTCCAGCGCCGCCCACTCGCCGGCGCCGTCGTCCAGGCGCGCGTCGTAGGCGGCGGCGTCGGCCACGTTGCAGGCCTTGAACCGCCTCCGCAGGCGGTCGAACAGCAGGTCGTCCTTGTCGGCGTAGTAGTGGTGGCCGGTGCGCGCGATGATCCGCGCCTTCAGGGCGGCGTAGCCCGGGTCGGCGTGAGGGCTCGGACCGGACGGCCGCCGCATCGGGTTTGCCGCCGACCGTCCCGGCGGCCGCCCGGT
>NZ_VRUX01000746.1:0-1801 GCF_008039885.1 Methylobacterium sp. WL103 | reverse complement strand
GCCTTGGGCGGTGGCCGTGCTCAGCGCGGCGGCGAGCGCCAGGGGCGACAGGCCCGCGCGCAGGAAGGCGGCAGAGAACATCACGCAACCCCGTCTCGGCCCCGCGAACGGGCGGTTCCGGGCCGGATCATGCGCGGGCGATGGTTACCGATCCCTTGTGCCCGGCTCAGGCCGGCGCCGGCTCACCGCAGCAGCCAGGTGCCGACGAAGGCGAGGGCGGCCGAGTACACGGCGTAGCCGTCCTCGTCCGTCACCACCACGGTGATGGTCTGGCGCTCGCCGTCGGTCGGGATCTCGTTGACGGCGATGGCGGGCAGCAGGCGTTTGGCCTCGAGGGCGGCGGCCTGCACGTCGTCGCAATGGGTGCCGACGTCGTCGCGCTGGTGGAAGCCGTCGTGGATGTCGAAGAAGTACCGGGGCACGGGCTCATCACGCGTCGAAGGCGGGAGCGCATCCGTCTCTCATGCGCGGAGCGCCGAAGGTCAGGGCCGCGATGCCCGGATCGTAGACCTCTCGCCCGCGCCGGCAACCGCGCGAGTGTCGCATGCGGGGCGGGGCCTCGCGGACATCGGCGATCTGGATTTGCGCTCTCCAGCATTCGAGCCGACACGAGCTTTGGCGCCCGAGAGATACGCCTCTTCCCTCCCCCCCGCAGAGGGGGAGATAATCGTCGCACCACTCCGGTGCCGGCGCGGATAGTGAGGACGAAAAATTTGCGGTTTCGTGTTTCGGTGTCCGGCGATCGTCCGGAACCCGCAAGGAGCTGTGCCATCCCGAGCCCCACCGCCCCGGTCCCGCCGGCGATGCCCTACCTGCCGCAGCTCGACGGGGTGCGGGCGCTGGCGATCGGCATCGTGTACGTCGCCCATTGCGGGCTCAGCCACGTCGTGCCGGGGGGCTTCGGCGTCACGGTGTTCTTCTTCCTGTCGGGCTACCTCATCACCACCCTGCTGCGGATCGAGCGGGGGGTGAGCGGGACGGTGTCGCTGAAGGCGTTCTACCTGCGCCGGGCCTTGCGCATCCTGCCGCCGATGTACCTGGCGCTGGCGTTCTCCGGCCTGCTCTACGGGCTCGGCCTGCTCGACTGGATGCGCGTCGACGCGGTGGCGGTGCTGGGGCAGGCGACGTTCCTGACGAACTACCCCGACCTCCTCGGCACCGAGCAGGTGCTGCCGGTGCCGCTGTGGAGCCTCGCGATCGAGGAGCACTTCTACCTGCTGTTTCCGCTGGCCTACCTGCTGTGGCTCGGGCGCCTGTCGCCGCGTCGGGCGGCCCTGGCATGCCTGGCGCTGTGCGGCGGCGTGCTGGCCATCCGCTGCCTCAACGTGTGGCGGCTCGCCGATTACAGCCTGAACTACTCCTGGACCCACACCCGCATCGACGCGATCCTGTTCGGCTGCTGCCTCGGCCTGTGGAACAACCCGGTGATCCCGGCCGACCGCGCCTGGCGGCCGAAACCCTGGCACGTGGCGGCGGCGGGCGCGGTGATCCTCGCCACCCTCGCGGTGCGGAACCCCGCCTTCCGCGAGACCCTGCGCTACACGCTGCAGAGCGCGGCGCTGTTCGTGCCGTTCTCGGCCGCCTTGCAGGGCCGCGGATGGGTGGTGCGGGCGCTCGGCTCCGCACCGATGCGCCGGCTCGGGCTCTACTCCTACAGCTTCTACCTCCTGCACCCGACGATGATCGCGCTGCTGCTGCACCTGCGGCCGGGCTCGGGGTCCCTCGTACTGATCGTCGCCGGCCTCGTGCCGACCCTGGCCCTCTGCGTGCTAATGCAAGCCTGGGTGGAGCGCCCCTGCGT
>NZ_VRUX01000745.1:0-1803 GCF_008039885.1 Methylobacterium sp. WL103 | reverse complement strand
GTTCAGGCCTCGCAGCGGCGCGCCGAACGCCGCGACGCGGCCGGACGCGGGCTTCAGCAAGCCGGCCGCGGCGTTAAGCAGGGTCGACTTGCCGGACCCGGTCGGGCCGACGACGGCGACGAACTCCCCGGGCGCGACCGCGAGGTCGATTCCCTCCACCGCGACGTAGCGCCGGCCGCCCTTCAGGGGGAACGCGATCGCGACGTCTTCGAAGTCGAGGGCGTTCGGTCTGCCGGTGGGCGAGAAGTCTCGATCGTCCACGCTCCCCTCCCCCGGCGCCCGCGCGGGATCCGGCAGGTCATCGGGTCTCGATAGAGGGGCCTAGGCGGCAGGCCAAGGGGTTGCGCTCTGACATCACTCGCAACCTTCCATGCCCCGCAGAGGGGAAGGGAAAGCGCCTGCGCTGCGGACGCCTCCTCAGCGCGCCCCGCGGTGCAGGTCGCCGTCGATCAGCAGTGCGCTCTTGTTGTCGAGGCGCGTGCGATAGACCTGCAGATTCTCCATCACCCGCTGGACGTAGTTGCGGGTCTCGGTGAACGGGATGCGTTCGACCCAGTCGATCGCGTCCACGTCGCCCTTGCGTGGGTCGCCGTAGGCGTCGATCCACTTCTTCACGTTGCCGCCGCCGGCATTGTACGAGGCGAAGGCGAGGATGTACGAGCCGCGCCAATCCTCCATCAGCTCGCCGAGATGAGCCTGGCCGAGGCGCGCGCTGTAGATCGCGTCGGTGCCGAGCCGCTCAGGATCGTAGGCCGCAGAGACCCGGCGGGCGGTTCGCTGGGCGGTGGCCGGCATCATCTGCATCAGGCCGCGGGCGCCGACGCCGGACTGGGCGCGGGGGTCGAACTGGCTCTCCTGGCGCGCGATGGCGAACACCATCGCCTTCTCGACCAGTGGCACCGAGCCGAACGCCTCGTAGGTCGGGATGCCGATGGTGGGGTAGGCGTGGGCGTCCAGCGGCAGCCCGCGCTGGACCGCGAGCTTGCCGACGGCGACGAGGGCGCGGGCGTCCTTCATCTCGACGGCGAGGTCGCCGAGCGCCTGCACCTCGCGGGCATCCGTCAGGCGCTGCGCGGTGTCGATGTAGAGCGGCAGCGCCATCTCCTTCAGCGAAGCCGCCGCCAGCAGGCGCAGGGCACGGATGCAGAGCCGGTCGTCGAAGGCGGCGCGCGCAGGGCCGTCGAGATCGGCCGGCGCGCGGAGCGCGAGGCTTGTCTGGCCGAGCTTGGCCCGAGCGAGTTGCCCGTAATAGGCGATCGGCTGCAGCGCGGCGGTCTCATAGAATCCCTTGGCCGACTCGGCCTGCCCGAGGGCGTCCGCCGCCCGGCCCTGCCAGTAGGCGGCGCGGGCAATCGAGATCGGCGTCTCGGCGATGCCGGCGGCCAGCGCGAAGTGGCGGGCGGCGGCCTCGGGGTCGCCGCCGAAGCGCAGGGCGATCCAGCCGGCGTGGAACTCGGCCTCGATCCGCTTCTCCACCGTGCGGGCCGGGTTGGCGCTCGCCACCGCGTAGGCGGTCTTGGCGTCGCCGAGATCGATCAGCTTGCGCGCGACGATGCGGCGCTCGACCCACCACTCGTCGCCATCGACGAGCACGTCGAGGTTGCTCGGCGCGGTCGCCAGCACGGCGGCCGCCTCGGCCGGCTTGTCGGCCCGGCGCAGGAACTGGGCGCGGGACAGGATGTACGAGCTGTCGTTGCGCAGGGACGGCGGCACCGCGGCTAGCGCCGAGGCCGCTCCCGAGCTCTTGTCCTCGACGGCCCGTCGCGCCCGCACCAGGCTGGCGTAGGCGCCGCCCGCGTAGGT
>NZ_VRUX01000744.1:0-1808 GCF_008039885.1 Methylobacterium sp. WL103 | reverse complement strand
GTGCCGTAGGGCGCGCCGCCGAGCCCGCGAGGCGAGGCCCATGGTTCAACAGGTTTCCCGTCCGCCGGTCCCGGACGCGGTCGCGCCGATCGATCCGCGCGTCGACCCCTCCGTCCTGGCCGCCCGCCTCTCGGACGAGCGCGCGCCCGACATCGTCGAGGCGCTGAACGCCGAGGCCCCCGAGGTCGCAGCCGCGATCCTGCTCGGCCTGCCGCACGACCGGGCGATCGAGGTGCTCGATCAGCCCGAGCTCGACGACGCCGCCGACATCATCGAGATGCTCCCGCGCGACCGGGTGGCGACCTTCCTGTCGGGCATGTCGGCAGACCGGGTCACCGACGTGTTCCGCGAGATCGAGGAGCCCGGGCGCTCGGACCTGCGGGCGCGCCTCGACGCCGAGACCCGCGGCGCCGTGGACCGGCTCAGCGCCTACGGCGAGGAGACGGTCGGATCGCTGATGACCACCGAGTTCGTCACCGTGCCCGGCACCTGGACGGTGGCGCAGACCCTCGACCACGTCCGCAGCGTCGAGAAGACTCGCGAGACCATCTACGCGATCTTCGTGCTCGACCCGCGCACCCGGGCGCTGACCAAGGCCGTGCCTCTGCGCCGGCTGATCTCGGGCAACCCCGACGACAACGTGCTCTCGGTCGCCGCCGGCCGGCGGCCGCTCGCGGTGTCGCCGACGGCGAGCCGCGAGGAGGCGGCCCGGCTGATCTCGAAATACGACCTCCTCGCCCTGCCGGTGGTCGACGCCGTCGGCCATCTGATCGGCATCGTCACCGTCGACGACATGATCGACGCCATGGTCGAGAAGCAGACCCAGGACGTGCAACGCTTCGGCGGCATGGAGGCTCTGCCCGAGCCCTACATGGACATCGGCTTCATGACGATGATCCGGAAGCGCGCCGGCTGGCTCTGCGCCCTGTTCCTGTCGGAGATGCTGACGGCCTCCGCCATGCAGGGCTTCGAGGGCGAGCTGGAGAAGGCGATCGTCCTGACGCTGTTCATCCCGCTCATCATGAGCTCGGGCGGCAATTCCGGCAGCCAGGCGACCTCGCTGCTGATCCGGGCGCTGGCCCTGCATCAGATCTCCTTGCGCGACTGGTGGCGGGTGGCCTTGCGGGAGTTGCCCACCGGCCTCGTGCTCGGCGCCATCCTCGGCGTGATCGCCGTCGTCCGCATCGCGATCTGGCAGAAGACCGGCCTGTACGATTACGGCGAGCACTGGCCGCTGGTGGCGGCCACCGTCGGCGGGGCGCTGGTCGGCATCGTCACCTTCGGCTCCCTCTCGGGTTCGATGCTGCCGTTCCTGCTGCAGCGGCTCGGGTTCGATCCGGCGACCGCCTCGGCGCCCTTCGTGGCCACGTTGGTCGATGTGACCGGCCTGGTGATCTATTTCTCGGTGGCGCTGCTGATCCTGCGCGGTACGTTGCTCTGACGGATTGCGCCCGCGACGCCTGCGATGGATCGGTGAGGGAAACTTCACCCTCTGCGCCGACGTAAAGCGCGCGTCGCCCGCGAAGACGACGCCTGAACGCCGAGACGCCCGGAGCGCGCCCGTGACACTGCCCCTGCTCAGCCGCCCGGTCCTCGACGACCTCGGCGGCGTGATCGGCGCCGAGAAGCTTCAGCGGCTGCTCGTCCGTTTCACCGACAGCTTGCGCACCGCCTTCCCGAAGGACAGCCGCGAGCCCGGTTCGGTCGCGCGCGAAGCGCACACCCTGATCTCGATGTCCGGCATGCTCGGGTGCGAGCGGCTCTCCGACGCCTGCCGCACCCTCGAGGCGCAGGCCAAGGGCGGCGGC